>JBFGYN010000191.1:0-7678 GCA_041587415.1 Candidatus Competibacterales bacterium
AATGAAGACAACACCGCGCGCTACCTGGAGCGCGGCGAGGACGGCCGGCCGAAGCGTTTCGCGGCCCAGTGGAACGACGACTTTCACCACGCCCTTCACGTGCTCGCCACTGGCGAGGTAACCGGTTATTACGAGGATTATGCGGATCGACCCATCGACCAACTCGGCCGCTGCTTGTCCGAAGGTTTTGCCTTCCAGGGTGAGCCGCTCAGGCACCGGCACGGCCGACCGCGCGGGGAGCCGAGTGGACACTTGCCGAGCACGGCTTTCGTCTCGTTTTTGCAAAACCACGACCACATCGGCAACCGTGCGTTCGGCGAGCGGCTTACGGTCCTGGTCGATCAGCGTGCCCTGAAAACGCTGATGGTGATTCAACTGTTGGCGCCTTGCACGCCGCTTCTGTTCATGGGTGAGGAATGGGGCGCTAAACAACCCTTCTTCTTTTTCTGCGAATTTCAGGGGGAGCTGGCCGACAATGTCCGCAACGGGCGCCGAAGGGAATTCGCGCGGTTTCCCGAGTTCCAGAACGAGGAAACTCGAAACAGCATTCCCGATCCCAACGCAGAGAAGACTTTTCGGGCATCGCAGCTCGACTGGAGCTGCGCCGCAGTCGAGCCTCACGCGGGCTGGCTCAACATGTATCGCGAGCTGCTGCACTTGCGCCAGCGAGAGATAGTGCCCCGTCTCCGTGGTTTGCGAGGCAACGCGGCGACGTCGCGTCGTTTCGACCAAGGCGGTTTGTCAGTCGCCTGGCGCCTCGGCGACGGATGCACATTGACGTTATTGGCGAATCTCGCCGGATCGGACGCGGTGATGCTCCCGAAAGTGCCGGAGGGGGGGCGTCTGCTCTATGCAACACATTCCGAGCTGCCCGAGGGCGCGGAGTTGAAATGTTTGATGCCGTGGTGCGCCGCCTGGTTCCTCGTCGATGATTGATCACACCGGAACCGATCGGGGCCCGCCTGCCGTTCCCCGAGCCACCTACCGGCTACAGTTCAACAAGGATTTCCGGTTCGAGGATGCGCGGCGACTGGTCCCGTATCTCGCGTCATTGGGCATCAGTCACGTCTACGCTTCGCCGCTCATGATGGCGCGCGCCGGATCCACACACGGCTACGACATTGTCGACCACGGCCGATTGAACCCCGAGATCGGAGACCAGCGCGAATTCGACGCCCTGGTAGCCGATCTCCATCGGCATGACATGGGCTTGATTTTGGACTTCGTGCCCAATCATATGGGCATAGGGCCAGACAACCCGTGGTGGGTCGACGTCCTGGAATGGGGCGAGTCTTCGCCCCGCGCGACATACTTCGACATCGACTGGCAGCCCCCGGAATCGAGTCTTGCCGGGAAAGTGCTCCTGCCGGTGCTGGGCGACCACTACGGCTTGGTCCTCGAGCGAGGCGAGTTGCAGATCCGCTTCGACTCCGAGAGGGGAACCTTCGCTGTCTGGTATTTCGATAATTCCTTCCCGGTCGGACCCAAGGACTATCCCTGGATTCTCCAGCGGGCGGCCACAGAGTCTGCGGATTCGGCACCGAAGCTTCGCCCCCTCGTCGAAGATTTCCGGGAGTGCCTCAGGCTGGGCCGCGGCAAGGCTCAGAAGACTGCGAGGCGGGAGGGAGTGTCCGCTCTAAAAGGCCGTCTGGCGCGCGAAGCGGCAACCAGCAGGGAGGCGCAGAAAGCGATTTCGGATGCACTGGCCGTGCTCAACGGAAACCCCGATGACCCGGGGTCGTTCGATTTACTGCACGGGCTTCTGGAACGGCAAGCCTATCGCCTAGCCTTCTGGCGGGTCGCCGCCCACGAGATCAATTACCGGCGCTTCTTCGATATCAATGATCTCGCTGGGCTCAGAATGGAGCAGCCCGAGCTGTTCGACGCCAGCCACCGCCTTATCCGGGACATGATTCTCGAAGGCAAGATTCAGGGGCTGCGGCTCGATCACGTGGATGGGATGCGCGACCCGAAACAGTACTTCGAACGCCTTCAAAGCCTGGCGGACCCGCAGCACGCGGGAACAGCAAGCCGGCAAGTGTCGAGCAGTGAGCCCGAACGAGGACATCGAGCGCCGTTTTACGTCTTGGTCGAAAAGATTCTCGCGCCGCATGAGACCTTGCGCGCGGACTGGCCCGTTAGCGGGACGACCGGCTACGAGTTCATGAATCAGGTGGGTGGTTTGTTCGTCGATCCGGCAGCCGAGCGCGGTCTGACGCGCTGCTACGAGCGGTTCATCGGCCGCAGGCTCGATTTCGAAGAGATGGTGATCGAGGCCAAAAGGCTCATCATGCGGGAAACGTTGGCAAGCGAACTGAACGTCCTCGCAAACGCGCTGAATCGGCTAGCGAAGCGAAATCGCAACACGCGCGACTACTCGCTCATCGCTCTTCGGGCTGCGCTCGTGGAAGTGGTTGCGAACTTTCCGGTCTATCGCAGCTACGTCACCAACAGCGGCTTGAGTCCCGAGGATCGACGAGACATCGACTGGGCAATCGGCAGAGCGCAGAAAACGGCGCGGACCCCCGACTCCTCGATCTACGGATTTCTCCGCGAAGTCCTCACCCTGGACCTCCCGAGCCGTGCGCGTTCAAGCTACCGCCGACGAGAAGTGCTCGACGTTGCCTCGAAGTGCCAGCAATACACTGGACCCGTCATGGCGAAGGCCATGGAGGACACGAGCTTCTACCGGTATTTCCGGCTCGTTTCCCTGAACGAAGTGGGTGGTGAGCCCACCCGTTTCGGAATCGAACCCAACGCGTTCCACGGTGCCAACGAGCGCCGCCTGCAGGACCATCCCCACTGCATGATTGCGACTGCAACGCACGACCACAAGCGCGGTGAAGACATGCGCGCGCGCCTGCACGTCCTAAGCGAGGTGCACCGTGATTGGGCCAAACACGTGCATCGCTGGGCGCGCCTCAATCGACGAAAGAAGCGAAGCTCGGACTTGGGCCCGGCTCCGAGTTCAAACGACGAATATCTCCTATATCAAACGATTGTCGGTGCCTGGCCCCTCGATCTGTCGGGCCCAGAGTATCTTGGCATTGACGCCTTTTGTGAGCGAATTGGCCACTACATGCTCAAGGCGGTGCGCGAGGCCAAGGCACGAACGAGTTGGGCAGCACCCGCCGAAGACTACGAGAGCGCACTGACGCAATTCGTGGAGCGCGTGCTCGATCCGACACAAAGCGGACCGTTCCTGAACGAGCTCCACCAGTTCGTCAACGACATTGCGCCGGCGGGCGCGGTCAACGGCTTGGCGCAGACCCTGCTCAAGCTCACCTGCCCTGGCGTCCCAGATGTCTACCAAGGGACAGAGCTCTGGGATTTTTCGCTTGTGGATCCTGATAACCGGAGACCGGTCGACTACGAATTCCGCTCGGCTCGACTCCACGACTTCAATGAACCTTCGGTGGCGGATCAGCGAATTCGATCTTGGCGCGACGGCCGGGTCAAGGCGTTTGTTATCGAGCGGGCACTCGCGGCCCGGCGACGCGACCCGGACCTGTTCGCCGCAGGGGCGTATCGCCCGTTGGAAATTGCCGGCGCGATGGCGAACAGAATCGTGTGCTTCGCGCGGACGATGGGGCATCGTAGCGTCATCGTCGTCGTGCCTCGGCTCGTATCGCCAATGCTGAACGGGGAGGACCTGCCGCTGCCCAGGGGTTGGTCTGACACACGAGTTCGTGTTCCCCAAGCTCTGCTGCGGGGGCACATTTTGGTCGACGCCCTGACAGGAGACGAAATCTCTCCGCCGCCGGATGGCCAGCTTCAGGTCGGCAGTCTGCTCCAGGGCTTTCCCGTGAGCCTGATTCAAATCGATCAATCGCGGTAAACCGCGGCATCGGCTGCTGCGCCCATCGACCCGTCCTAGACATCATGTCTAAAATCGCTATCAGGGCTACCCGTGCAGGAGAGTAGCGTGTCAGACAAAGTTCTGGTTCAGCGCGACGGCGCCGTCCTCACCGTTACCCTGAATCGTCCGGACAAGAAGAATGCCCTGGATGGCGATATGTACAATGCCCTGCACGACGCGTTCGATGCGGCGTCCGCAGATTCCCGGGTGCGCGTCGTTCTGCTGACGGGTGCCGGCGACGCGTTCACGGCCGGAAACGACCTCAAAGATTTCGCCGACTGGAAGCAGTACCAGAAGCCGGATGAAGTTCCCGTCGTTCGGCTGATCACACGTGTGCTGCGATTCGACAAGCCGCTGGTTGCCGGCGTGCGTGGTGTCGCTGTCGGGTTCGGCACCACAATCTTGCTTCACTGTGACGTGGTGGTCGCGGCTCGCTCCGCCAAATTCGGCTTGCCATTCGTACGTCTCGGCCTGGTGCCCGAGTTCGGCAGCTCACAGCTGCTGCCAGCCGTTGCCGGCAGGGCGCGTGCAGGTCGAGTGCTATTGCTGGGGGAACCGTTCGGAATCGATGAGGCCGATCGCATGGGGCTCATCAGTGAAATCTGTGCCGACAATGAGTTAGAGGATAAATGTCATGAAGTATGTGCGGTGCTGGCGGCCCAGGCACCTGCTGCCCTGCGCGCTATCAAGGGTCTGCTCAACCCCGCCGATCGTCCGGCAGCGCTGGATCAGGTGGTAGCGAGGGAAATCGACCAGTTCATTAGCGGGCTCCAATCACCTGAACACGAGGAAGCCATCACCGCATTTTTTGAGAAGAGACCGCCCAATTTCGGGCGTTCCCGGTGAACGACAACTTCGGCACCGCTTGACTTTTTCTCCACATTGCAACTAGATGAAGTGAGGCTG
This sequence comes from Candidatus Competibacterales bacterium, assembly GCA_041587415.1. GTDB lineage: Bacteria > Pseudomonadota > Gammaproteobacteria > Competibacterales > JAHEDQ01 > JBFGYN01. The sequence continues at coordinate 4,766 of JBFGYN010000191.1, forward strand.
GGGTTGCCTCGGTCCAGTGGACCGGTCGCCGACCCGCGTGGTGGCTAAATGCCGCCGGACTCGAAATAACTAGAGTGACGTGTACCGAAATTCGCGCAGCAACGGCCTGGTGTTAGTCAGAAAAACCACCTTTTGGAGAACGCACATGATGAAATCCGCAATGGTCGCCGGCGGCTTGTCGCTGGTATTTGCCGCCGCAGGACCTGCTGCTGCCGGCATTCTGCAGGACGTCAAGGCCAAGGGCCACGTTCAATGCGGTGTGAGCACGGGCTTGGCCGGCTTCTCGAATCCTGATGACAAAGGAAACTGGCAGGGACTGGACGTAGACGTATGCCGCGCGGTGGCGGCCGCAGTGCTGGGGGACGCCAACGCGGTGAAATTCACGCCGCTTACCGCCAAGGAGCGCTTCACTGCACTCCAGTCCGGCGAGATCGACATTCTGTCCCGAAACACCACCTGGACACTGACCCGCGACACCTCACTGGGGCTCAATTTTGCCGGCGTCAGCTACTACGACGGGCAAGGATTCCTGGTAAAGAAAGACCTGGGCGTCAACGGCGCCTTGGAGCTGGACGGCGCGGCCGTCTGCATCCAGGCCGGCACAACGACTGAGTTGAATCTGGCGGACTACTTTCGTGCAAACAACATGAGCTATACGCCCATAACCTTTGATACATCGGCTGAAACATCCAAAGGATTCGACGCCGGGCGGTGCGATGTGCTGACCAGCGACCAATCCCAGCTCTACGCGCTGAGGCTGCAGCTTCAGAATCCGGACGGCGCGGTGGTGCTCCCCGAAGTGATCTCCAAAGAGCCCCTGGGTCCGGTCGTCCGTCAGGGCGACGACGAGTGGTTCAATGTCGTGCGCTGGTCACTGTTCGCCATGCTGGACGCCGAGGAGCAAGGGGTCACCTCCGAGAACGTCGACAAGATGAAAGAGAGTGACAACCCCAATGTTCAGCGTTTACTCGGGCTCGAGGGCATCAAGGGCGAGGGGCTCAAGCTGTCGGACGATTGGGCGTACAACGTTGTCAAGCAAGTGGGCAACTATGGCGAGATGTTCGAGCGAAACGTGGGCGCCGGCAGCCCGCTCGGAATCTCTCGCGGACTGAACGCACTTTGGAACCAGGGCGGCATCCAGTACGCACCGCCCCTGCGTTGAGGGTGAGCGTCGAGATTGGGCGCTGAGATCTAAGGCCCTCCACATGTTGCGTCCCGGAACATCCACACTCTCCGGGACGCACGCTCCTGGGAGCAGCAGGCACGCTGCTCCCCCCCGTCGGGAATGTGCCGCTTCCGAGACGGTCCCGAGACCGAACCGGGCGCTGGCAGCAGGATCAGGGACGACCCCCACGAACGCGAGAACAGGCTGATGGCTTCCGAACCCGAATCTGGCGCCACCCCGAGCAAACCGCCCGTCTGGAACGACCCCAAAGCCCGTGCCATCGCCTTTCAGGTGGTGGCGGTCCTCGCCCTCCTGGCATTTTTCGCTTACATCATCGGCAACACGCTGACCAACATGGAGCAGCGGGGGATTCGTGCTGGCTTCGACTTCCTGAGCCAGGGAGCGGGCTTCGGTATCCTGATGACGCTGATTCCTTACGACGAGACCTACAGTTTCGGCCGTACGTTCTTCGTCGGCCTGATCAACACGATCGTCGTTTCGGCGATCGGCATTGTCCTCGCCACAATGATCGGATTCGTCATGGGCATCGCGCGCCTGTCGAAGAACTGGCTGATCGCAAAGCTTGCCACCACCTACGTCGAAATCTTTCGCAACATCCCGCTGCTGTTGCAGATCATGTTCTGGTACTTCGCCGTACTGCAGGCGGTACCGGGCCCACGCCAGAGCTTCAGCTTGGCGGACAGCTTCTTCCTCAACAACCGTGGGCTGTACCTCCCCGCGCCCGTGGCAGGCGAGGGTCTGTGGCTCACCGGATTGGCGTTTCTGGTTGCCATCGTCGCTGTCGTAATTCTGAAACGCTGGGCCCATCGGAGGCAGGAAGCGACAGGGCAGCCATTTCACACGGTGTACGTTTCCATCGCCATTCTGATCGCGCTTCCCGCGTTAGCATTCACCATCACGGGGTTCCCCCTCAGCTGGAATTATCCCGAGCTGAAGGGCTTCAATTTTCAGGGTGGCATGACCATCATTCCGGAACTCGCCGGCTTGGCGCTGGCGCTCAGCATTTACACGGGCGCATTCATTGCGGAGATCGTCCGATCCGGAATCCTGGCGGTCAGCCACGGCCAGACGGAGGCGGCCCACGCGCTCGGACTGCGCAACAGCCTGACCCTGCGCTTCGTTATCGTGCCCCAGGCGATGCGGGTCATCATCCCGCAACTGACCAGCCAGTATTTGAACCTCACCAAGAACTCCTCACTCGCGACCGCCATCGGCTATCCGGACCTGGTGGCCGTATTCGCGGGAACGACACTCAATCAGACCGGGCAGGCGCTGGAGGTGATCAGCATGACGATGGCGGTCTATCTCACGCTCAGCCTGCTCATTTCCGGGTTCATGAACTGGTACAACAAGAAAATGGCCCTCGTGGAGCGTTGACATGAGCGACACTGCAAGCACCTTCGCGCCAGGTCAGCATCCGGAACTTCCGCCGCCCATAACCCAGGTCGGCGCGATCGGATGGATGCGTCAGAATCTGTTCTCCTCACCCCTGAACATTGGCCTGACGATCCTGGCGAGCTACCTTCTCTACATCATCGTCGTGCCCCTCCTCCAGTGGGCCATCATCGACGCAAACTGGACGGGCACCAGCAACGCCGATTGCACCAAGGAGGGCGCTTGCTGGGTGTTCATTCAGGCGCGCTTCGGCCAGTTCATGTACGGATTCTACCCCGAGCCGGAGCGCTGGCGGGTCAACGTCGCTTTCATCCTAATCATCGCCTTGATGG
>JBFGYN010000192.1:0-7670 GCA_041587415.1 Candidatus Competibacterales bacterium
ACCCAGATGGGTCTGGGTTTCGCCGCGGTGAACGACCCACAGAGCGGCGGCCAGATTCCAGTGCTCAGCCAGTTCTATCTGATTCTCGCAACCCTGGTTTTTCTCGGACTCGATGGCCATTTGCACCTGATTCGATTGGTTGCCGACAGCTTTGAAATCCTGCCGGTCGGAACGTCGCTCCTTTCGACCGACAGTCTCTGGCGAATGGTGGAACGTGGCGGCACCATTTTCGCTGGCGCCGTCGGGGTCGCTCTGCCCGCCATCGCCTCACTCACCGTTGTCAACGTCGCCTTGGGAGTCATGACCCGGGCGGCGCCGCAGCTGAATGTGTTTGCCGTCGGCTTTCCAATTAGTCTCGTGCTCGGGCTGCTCGTCTTGCTTTACGGTCTGCCCGCCTTGTTACCCCAGATGCGGGCCCAGTTCGATGGCGCCTTTCGCACAGTGGCGACATTGCTGGGAGTGCATTGATGGCGGAGACGGCCCAGGAACGTACCGAACGCGCGAGTCCGAAACGCCTCCGGGACGCTCGGCAGGAGGGACAGGTCCCGCGCTCTCGGGAGCTGACCAGTGTCGCGTTGCTGCTTGGAGGCACCGGGAGTTTGCTGCTCGTCGGGCCGGGACTTGCGGCATGGCTCGGTCAGACGATGAAGCGATTTCTCGCGCCGGACCTGCGGGTCATCGAAGGTGAGGGTTTAACCCAGGGGGACGTCGTGGATCTTCTCGTCGGTGCCAGCCAGGCCGTGGGACCGTTTCTCGCCATCATGATGCTACTGGCGCTCTTCGCGCCCATCGGACTCGGCGGCTGGAACTTCAGCACCAAGGCACTGGTGCCCAAATGGGAGCGATTGAACCCGGTCAAGGGCGTCGGAAGAATGTTTGGCTACAAGTCTCTGCTGGAGCTTGCAAAGGCGCTGGGAAAGTTCTCCGTCGTGGCCGGGATCGCCGTCGCCCTACTATGGCATTTCGCCGGCGATTTTCTGGCCTTGGGCACTGCACCGCTCCGCAGGGCCGTGGCGGACGCTGCGACGCTCGTCGGCGGCAATCTTCTGCTGTTGACGACGCCATTGATTCTGCTCGCGCTGGTCGACGTGCCCTGGCAGATCTGGCAACACCAGCATCAGTTGCGCATGAGTCGACAGGAGGTGCGGGACGAGTCGAAGGAAACCGAGGGCCGTCCCGAGGTCAAGGCACGAATCAGGCGTATGCAGCAGGAAATGGCTCAACGCCGAATGATGGAAGACGTACCCCGGGCCGACGTGGTGATTACCAACCCGAGTCACTTCTCGGTGGCGCTGGTCTACGATCGCGAACGCATGGCGGCGCCCGAACTGGTGGCCAAGGGCTCCGATCTGATTGCTCTCAGGATCAGGACTCTCGCGCTCGCATCCGAAGTCCCGGTCGTGGAATCGCCAGCCCTGGCCCGCTCCGTGTACTACAGCACCTCGCTTGGGGAGTCGATTCCGGCGGGTCTCTACGTTGCGGTCGCGCAGGTGCTGGCCTTCGTGCTCCAACTTCGTGCCCGCGCGCAGACTCTCGATGAGCCCGTTGCACTGGAAGACTTGCCCATCCCCGATGATTTGAGGCACGACTGACCATGTTTCCGTCTGCCACATTGGGTCTGCTCCGCAACTTCGTCCGCAACGGGCTCGGCGCCCCGGCGTTGATGGTCGTCATCCTCATGATGGTGGTCATTCCCCTGCCGCCCATGGCGCTGGATCTCTTTTTTACCTTCAACATCGCGTTGGCGCTGGTTGTGCTGCTGGTCAGCGTGTATACCCTCAAGCCGTTGGAATTCGCCATCTTTCCGACGGTGCTGCTGGTGGCGACGCTGATGCGGCTCGCCCTGAACATCGCCTCTACCCGCATCGTCTTGCTCGAGGGGCACCAGGGAGGCGACGCGGCCGGCCGGGTGATCGAGGCCTTCGGCGGCTTCGTGGTCGGGGGGAACTACGCGGTCGGCCTGGTTGTGTTCGCGATACTTGTCATCATTAACTTCGTCGTCGTAACCAAGGGCGCCGGGCGCGTCTCCGAGGTCAGTGCCCGATTCACCCTGGACGCGCTGCCCGGCAAGCAGATGGCGATCGACGCAGATCTCAATGCGGGCATTCTGACCCAGGACGAGGCCCGGGACCGGCGCTCGGAGATTGCCCAGGAGGCTGACTTCTACGGTGCCATGGACGGCGCCAGCAAGTTCGTCCGCGGCGATGCGGTTGCCGGCATTCTCATCCTCGTCATCAACATCGTCGGTGGTCTCGCGGTCGGCATGACGCAGCACGGACTGACGCTCGGCATCGCAGTCGAGTACTACAGCCTGCTCACCATCGGCGATGGGCTCGTGGCGCAAATTCCCTCGCTGCTCCTTTCCACGGCTGCAGCGATGATGGTTACCCGCGCCTCGCGCTCCGCGGACGTCGGCCAGCAGGTGCTTGCGCAGTTGTTTGGGAGTGCACGGGCTCTGGGCCTAACCGGGGCAATAATCGGTCTCATGGGCCTGATTCCCGGCATGCCCAATCTGCCCTTTCTGGTCCTTGCAACCGGGTGCGGGGTCTTGGCATACCGAATATCAAGGCGCGACGTGGCGTCCACCGAGGCCGAGCCCGAGACGCTGGTGGAGGACGATACGACTGGCGCGCCGGAAGAGGTGCGCTGGGAAGATCTGCCCGAGGTGGACACGCTGGGTCTTGAAGTCGGTTATCGCTTGATCCCGCTCGTGGACCAGAATCAGGGCGGTCAGCTCCTGTCGCGGATACGGGGTGTGCGCAAGAAGATTTCCCGCGAGCTTGGGTTTCTCGTGCCCCCGGTCCATATCCGTGACAACCTGGACTTGCCCCCCGCCGGCTATCGGCTATCCGTGCGCGGCGTTGTCGTGGCCGAGGCGGAGATTTTCCCGGATCGCGAAATGGCCATCGATCCCGGCCACGTGAGGACGGGCATACCCGGTATCAAGGGCCAAGATCCTGCGTTCGGACTGGATGCGGTCTGGATCGAATCCGATCAGCGAGAGCGGGCACAGACGCTGGGGTACACGGTCGTCGACTGCAGCACCGTCATCGCGACCCATCTGAGTCAAATTCTCTCGAACCGTGCCCACGAGCTGGTTGGCTACGACGAGGTGCAACGCCTCGTGGAGCGGCTGAAGGAGTCTGCTCCAAAGCTCGTGGAAGATCTGGTCCCCGGGACCGTGCCCATGCGCGTGGTTCTGAAGGTCCTGCAGAACCTTCTGCGAGAACAGGTCCCGGTCCGAGACATGAGGACGATTGCCGAAACGCTGGCGGAGCGGGGAGCCGATAGTCAAGATCCCGACGCCCTCACGGCGGCCGCGAGGATTGCCTTGCGCGGGACAATAGTGCAAAAAATCAGCGGATTACAAAATGATCTGGCGGTCGCAATTTTGGCGCCGTCACTGGAACAGTTGTTGCTCAAGACGGTTCAAGCGGAATCGGGAGGCCAGCTTCCCGTGGAGCCTGGGCTCGCGGAGCGATTGCAGACCAGTCTCGGTGAGGTGGTCCAGGCCAATCAGGCGACGGCCCAAATTCCGGTTTTGCTCGTAGCCGACAACATTCGGTCGTCGCTGGCGAATTTTGCCCGCACATCGGTTCCGGAGCTGAGAATCCTGGGATTCAGTGAAGTACCGGAAGACAAGCAGTTGCGCATTGTCGCAAACGTCGGAAGCTGACCACCGAGTCGCCGCGGTTGCGGTCGATGGACCAGGAACCGCAGCGAAGGAACACACGGACATGAACATGAAGCGCGTATTCGCACCAACGTCCCGGGAAGCGGCGCGCCTGGTGCGCGAGCAACTGGGGCCGGATGCCGTCATCCTGTCCAATCGGCGAATCGAGGGCGGAGTCGAGATCGTTGCCGCCATGGATTACGACGACTCGCTTTTCGCAGAAGGTGGCACGCCAGAATCCCCGCTCGACCAGTCCCGGAATTCCGATCAGCCGCAAACCGGCGAGCGCCCGCCGTCGCAGGTCTCGCCCAATGCTTCGACGGTGCCCAGTCGAGCCCCGGATCGAACCGTGAATGAAATCCCAGAGCGGACCGCCGATGGAACGACCGGGACAAGCACCGGGGATTTCGACCGAATCGGTCGGGAGCTCGCCGATCTGCGGCGTTTGGTGGAGCACCAATTGAACGGCTTCGCATGGGCAGGGTTCAGCCTGGACCGACCCAATGATGCGGAGATTCTGGAAACGTTGACCGATATCGGAATCGAGGTGGAGCACTGCAAACACTTGCTCGAACACGCCGGCGGCTACTCGGACGTACCCTCGGCTCTCGATGGATTGCGTGACCAGCTCGCCCGAGAACTCCCGTCGTTGAACGACGAGCTATTGACTGTCGGAGGAATGTTTGCAGTCGTGGGACCGACCGGCGTTGGTAAGACAACGACGATCGCCAAGCTGGCGGCACGCTTCACGCTCAGTCACGGGCCCGGCCGGGTGGGCCTGGTGACGACTGACAGCTTTCGCATCGGCGCTTTCGACCAGCTTCGGACTTTCGCGCGAATTCTCAACATTCCCGTCCAGCTCGCGCGGTCACCCGATGAGCTTGCAAAGTCACTGGATGGGTTCTCCGACCGGGATCTGGTACTGGTCGACACAGCTGGAATGAGCCAGAGGGACGTTCATCTGGCGGAACAATTCGCAGTCATTCAATCCAGTGGTGAACGGTTGCGCGCATACCTGGTGCTGGCGGCCAACGCCCAGGCACAAGCCCTGGACGAGGCTTGCGAATCCTTCGGTCAGGTGCCGCTCAGCGGACTCATCTTTACCAAGCTGGATGAGTGCAGGCGGCTCGGCGGCGCCCTGTCAGTTGCCTGGAGAAGACGGCTTCCCATCGCCTACACGAGCGACGGCCAACGGGTTCCCGACGACATACAGGCGGTTTCCACCAGGGGTCTGGTCGATTTGGCTTGGAATCTGGCTGCGGGTGGGGCGACCGGGGCGGCGCGCGAGACGATGGCGCTTCGATTTGGCGCGGATGTCGTGAACATTCGCGGATGACTTGCAGATGGGATACGCAATGGCAATCGCGGAAGTCAAACACCAACGGCCGGTAAGGGTCGTTTGTGTCACCAGCGGTAAGGGTGGCGTCGGCAAGACGGCCACATCGGTGAACCTGGCGCTGGCCGGAATCCTGCGTGGGCAACAGGTCATGTTGCTTGACGCGGATCTGGCTCTCGCCAATGTGGATGTGGCGCTGGGACTCGACGCTCGGTATAACCTGGCTCACGTCATGGATGGCGGCAAGTCGCTCGAGGACATCATCGTCCAGGGCCCCATGGGACTTCGAATCATTCCCGGCAGCTCGGGAATCAAGCGCATGGCGGATTTGGGCTCGACGGAGCGGGCGGGATTGATCGCGGCATTCGGCGCACTGCAACTGCCGCCGGACCTGCTTCTAATCGACTCGGCGTCCGGCATTTCCGACAGTGTTTTGAGCTTTGCACAGGCGTCTCACGACGTGGTGGTGGTTGTGTGCGACGAGCCGACGGCTCTGACGGACGCCTACGCGCTGGTGAAGGTTCTGAGTCGGGAATACGGCGTGTACCGCTTTCAAGTGGTGTGCAATCGGATGTCCGATCCCGCCCAGGGCCGTGCGCTGTACGAGAAGCTTGCTGCTGTCTGTGACCGCTTCCTCGAGGTCTCCCTGGGCTTCCTGGGCAGCGTACCGGAGGACCCCTACCTCATTCGCTCGGTACAAGTGCAGCGGGCGGTCGTGGATGCATTTCCCAGTAGCAAATCCTCGCTCGCATTCAAACGATTACATACGGAACTCGGGCGGCAGACGCCCCCCTCTGCTGCGACCGGGCACATGCAATTCTTCCTCGAACGCATGCTCGGTCACGGACCCGCGCGGGAAGTTGCTTCGGCATGAGCGCGTTGGAGTCGTACGCGGCCTCGACAAGTGCTGCACTCGGTGAGGTCGTCTCCGAGCACGCAGACTTGGTGAAACGCGTCGCCCTCCATCTGTCGTCCCGGTTGCCCCACTTCGTTCAGCTTGAAGACCTCATGCAGTCCGGAATGATCGGATTACTGGAAGCCGCCAAACGCTTCGACTCGACGAAGGGCGCGAGCTTTCGGACCTATGCCGAACTGCGGATTCGAGGCGCCATGATCGACGAGCTTCGGCGCGGCGACTGGATCCCCCGGTCGGTCCATCGTCGGGCGCGCGATGTGGCCGAAGCCATTCGAGAAGTCGAGCAAGCCACGGGACGCGAAGCGCGCGACGAAGACGTGGCCGCGCACATGGGCGTGGAACTCGCCGAGTACCACGAGGTGCTATCCGACATGGCCGGCCAGCAGCTCCTCTCCGTCGAGTCACTGGTGGAGGATGCGCCGGATGGTCCCTGGCTGGAGGGGAATACGGAGAATCACACGCCCGAGCGTGCGCTGCTGGACGCGGACCGGACCCATGCGCTCGCCAACGCCATCGATGCGCTGCCGGAGCGGGAACGCCTCGTGCTGTCCCTTTACTACGACGAGGAGCTCAACCTGAAGGAAATTGGCGCGGTCCTGGATGTGAGTGAATCGCGGGTGAGTCAAATCAGGAGCCAGGCCCTGCTTCGGCTTCGGGCGCGGGTCAAGGGGTGAAAGGGCGAGCGATGGGGAATCCACGATGAGGACTTCGGCAAAGCTTGCGGCCACTCGCGCCGCGCCGAATCTTTCTGCCCACAAATCCGATGCCCGTGACCTTTTCAGTATCGCGGGGATCGTACTGGCCGTCGCAGCGGTGGCCGGGGCACAGGTTGCCGAGGGTGGCACTCTCTCCTCGCTGGTGAACGTTCCGGCCCTGATTGTCGTGCTCGGCGGCACGCTGGGCGCCGCCGTTGCCCAAGTACCATGGCCGGTATTTGCCCTGGCTGTGCGTCGAGTCGAGTGGGTGATTCGGGCGCCGGACGACGATCGTCGGCGGCGGATTGAGAAGGTTCTGAATTGGTGCACCATCGCCCGCCGAGACGGCATTCTGACGCTTGAACGTCGCATTGACCAGGAGACGGATCCACTCGCACGCAAGGGCCTCCAACTCATTGTCGACGGCGCCGAAGAGCGTGCGGTGCGCGAATCCCTGACCGTATCACTCCAGAGTCGCGAATCACAGGATATGGCGGTGGTGCGAGTGTTCGAAGCCATGGGCGGATATGCCCCCACGATCGGCATACTCGGCGCCGTGATGGGCCTCGTCCAGGCCATGGAGCACCTGCAGAATCCCGGACTACTGGGCGTCGCCATCGCGCGCGCGTTCGTGGCTACGATCTATGGCGTTGCGTTCGCCAACATCCTCTTGTTGCCCTGGGCCAATCGCCTGAAGGCTCTCGTCGTGCGTCGCTCGCAAAGTGACGAGCTGTTGATCGATGGGCTGGCGGCCATTGCGGCGCGGGAGAGTGTTTCCTATGTGGAAACGAAGCTGACGGGGTACGTGGAGGATCGCGCGTGATGACCGCGTCAGACCGAATTTACCGTGAGCACGAACGCACCGATCGGTGGGTCGTCTCGTATGCGGACTTCATTACTCTGCTCTTCGCACTGTTTGTGCTGCTGTATGGAACTCGTTCCCTCGATGCCGTGGATGCAGGCGCGCCACCCGGGGCGCCCCGAAACGAGTTGCCCAAAATCTACTCGCTGCCGTTGCCGCTTGCCCAATACACCGACATGGCCGGCGCC
>JBFGYN010000193.1:0-7642 GCA_041587415.1 Candidatus Competibacterales bacterium
GCCAGCAGGCGCATCGCCAGTCTGTCGCGCTCCGTTTGACGCTTTCGTTCGAGAACCTGCCACGAACGGTGCAGATTGCCCGTCAGGTGCCTGAGCCGTTCCCGATCACGTTCGAGACGTCGCTCCGGGTGCTGCGCAATAAGCCTGCGTTCGATCCAGTCCAGTTGCTGCGAAAGGCGCCGCAAACTCGATTCCTGCGATCGCCGGAGCTGCTTGCCGAGGCGCTCGAACTTCGCGAGCCACTCGGCGACCGAGGGGCTCACCAGTTCGGCCGCGGCCGAGGGCGTGGGCGCGCGCACGTCTGCGACGAAATCCGAGATGGTCGTGTCTGTCTCATGGCCGACGGCCGACACGATCGGCACGGCACAGTCGTAAATAGCGCGCGCGACGATTTCCTCGTTGAACGCCCACAGGTCTTCCAGCGATCCGCCGCCACGACCGACGATCAACACGTCGCAGTCACCGCGTGTCGATGCGCGGCGAATGGTTGCTGCGATCTGCTCTGCTGCGCCCTCGCCTTGGACTGGAACGGGATAGAGCAGCACCGGCAACCCTGGATATCGCCGTTTCAGCACCTGCAGGATGTCCCGGAACGCGGCGCCGGTGGCGGAGGTGATGACGCCGACCCGTTTCGGAAACGCCGGAACAGGTCGTTTTCGCTCCAACGCAAAAAGCCCTTCCCGTTCCAGTTTCTCCCGCAAGGCATCGAAGGCCCGCCGGAGCGCACCATCGCCAGCATCCTCCAGATGTTCCACGAGCAGCTGAAAGTCGCCCCGCGGCGCATACAGGCTGACCCGGGCCCGTATCAATACTTGCTGGCCGTCGGTAGGCGGCAACCGAAGAAGCATGCTGCGGTTACGGAACATGGCGCACCGGACCTGGGCCCGGGCGTCCTTTAGGGAAAAGTACAAGTGCCCCGAGCGTGGGCGCGCCAGGTTCGAAATCTCGCCCTCCACGCAAACGAGTGGAAATGCGTCCTCCAGAAGGGCCCGAACCCGCTCATTCAGGGCGCTGACGGTAAGGACCATTGGCCCGCCAGCGGCGACACGCTTTATGGAGTCATTCATGGATTGGCAGATTGTACCGACAGGGCTGTCAAGCGGTTGATCATGGCGTCTGAAAGTGGGGACCGGCGTTCTTGCTCGCTTCGTACTGGGCGTAGGCCGCTTCGCCCTGCCGCTTCGCCTGTCCTGCGAGTTCGAGGGCTCGCTCGGTGTCTCCCTTGGCTGAAGCCTTTTTCGCTCCGTCCAGGATTTTTTTGCTGTCGCGCCACGCGAAACCCACGGCTTCGGCCTTCTCGATTGCGGCGGCCGCTTCTGAGATGGCCGCGTCGACGTCGGATCCGATCGACAATGTCGCGGCGGCCAGAAGTGACGAGGCCGCGACGGCGAGTGGGAACTGCTTCATCATTCTTTCCTCTGCGGAAGGGGGAACAGCTTGTTGCCGTTCCGAGGCGACAGATACAATAGCGGCTGGGGAAACTCTGATGCCATTCGAGTTCCCCGCGGCACTTGGGCGTGTCGCCGGAATCCGCACGGCAACATGTTGATTCCGAGAGAGAAGTGGAAACCGCGCATTCTACTTCTCGTCCGCTGAGCAAGCCAGGAGAGCTTTATTCGGCGTTCCCCTAGTTCAAATCACCTTCCCGGCGCAGGTCAAGAGCACCGGGATCAATCGGGCCGGAGTGTCCATGCTGAGAATCGATCAGGAAGCCCTCACATTCGATGACGTACTTCTCGTTCCTGCGCATTCCAAGGTGCTGCCAAGGGAAGTCGATTTACAGACACGGCTCACCCGTGGAATTGTACTGAATATCCCGCTCCTGTCTGCAGCGATGGACACCGTGACCGGCGCGCGGATGGCAATCGCAATGGCGCAAGAGGGCGGCATCGGCATTATTCACAAGAACATGCACTTTTCGCTTCAAGCCGACCAGGTCCGTAAGGTCAAGAAGTATGAGTCCGGCGTCATAAGCGACCCTATCACGGTTGGTCCGGACACCAGTATTCGCCAGCTGCGTGAAATTACGCAGGCGCACCGCATCTCGGGCGTGCCGGTGGTGGAGGGGCGGGAACTGGTGGGGATTGTGACCAATCGTGACGTGCGCTTCGAGACACAGCTCGACCAGCCCGTGCGCAATGTCATGACGCCGAAAGATCGGCTGGTAACGGTCCGTGAGGGGGCGGAGACCGAAGAGGTTCTTGCACTCATGCACCGCCACCGCATCGAGAAAATGCTGGTGATCAATAGAGATTTCGAGCTCAAAGGAATGATCACCGTCAAGGACATCCAGAAGGCCAGTGATTTTCCGCGAGCGTGCAAAGATGCGCGCGGTCGCCTGCGGGCCGGCGCCGCGCTGGGCACCGGCGGGGACACGGACCAACGTGCACAGGCGCTCGTCGACGCCGGTGCCGACGTTTTGGTCGTCGACACCGCCCACGGACACTCCCAGGGGGTGCTGGAGCGCGTTCGATGGGTGAAAACGCAATTTCCGAATGTCGACGTCATTGCCGGCAATGTCGCGACCGCTGAAGCGGCACGGGATCTGGTGGAATACGGCGCCGATGCGATCAAGGTCGGAATTGGGCCGGGCTCGATCTGCACCACGCGAATGATTGCCGGCGTCGGCATGCCACAGGTGACCGCTGTCGCCAACGTCGCCGAAGCCCTCGCGGGTTCCGATACGCCGCTGATCGCCGACGGCGGTATCCGTTACTCCGGTGACATAGCCAAAGCCATTGCCGCAGGTGCCTATTCGGTGATGATGGGAGGGTTGTTCGCCGGCACCGACGAAGCGCCGGGAGAAGTCGAGCTGTACCAGGGGCGCTCCTACAAATCCTATCGCGGGATGGGATCGCTTGGGGCCATGTCGTCACAGGACGGCTCGAGCGACCGCTATTTCCAGGATCTGACCGAAGACGAAAAGCTCGTGCCCGAGGGCATCGAAGGCCGCGTGCCCTACAAGGGAAGCGTGTTCGGGGTCATGCACCAGCTCCTAGGGGGACTTCGCTCGAGCATGGGCTACGTGGGCGCCGCGACGGTGGAGGAGATGCGCACGCGGCCGCGCTTCGTGCGCATCACGGGCGCCGGTGTCCGTGAGAGTCACGTCCACGACGTTTCCATCACCAAAGAAGCGCCGAATTACCGCTCGGAAAGTTGACCTTCTCCGATCGATATTTCGTTGCGCCCCGGGCCCATCCCGGGGCCCAGTCATTGAATGTCGACGAGTCCACCATTCGCCCGTTGCCCAAAGCGGAACCCCCGATTCATGAGCCACCCTGACATCCACCGCGAGCGGGTCCTTATTCTGGATTTCGGCTCCCAGTACACCCAGCTCATTGCTCGGCGCATTCGAGAAATCGGTGTCTACTGCGAAATTCTGCCCTGCGACGTACCGGACGACGAAATTCGAGCCTTTGGTCCGAAGGGTATCGTTCTGTCAGGTGGGCCCGAATCGGTCACCGGCGGTGCACCCCCGCGCGCACCCGACGCGGTGTTCGAGCAGGGCGTGCCAGTGCTCGGAATCTGCTACGGCATGCAGACCATGGCCGCCCAGCTGGGAGGGCGGGTGGAGTCCTCCAGCCAGAAGGAGTTCGGCTACGCGCGGGTCCGGGCGCGCGGCCACACCGAGCTGCTCAAGGACATCGAAGACCACACCAGCCCCGAGGGCTTCGGCCTGCTGGACGTGTGGATGTCCCACGGCGACCGGGTCGTGGAGCTGCCGCCGGGCTTCAAGCTCATGGCCAGCACGGGCAGCGCGCCGCACGCAGGCATGGCCGACGAAGCGCGCCGCTACTACGGCCTGCAATTCCATCCGGAGGTAACCCACACCCGCCAGGGCACGAGAATTCTGGAGCGGTTCGTGCGCACCATTTGTGGCTGCGACGCGTTGTGGACCATGGGCAACATCATCGAGGACAACATCGATCACGTGCGCGAGATGGTGGGCAGCGATCGCGTGATCCTGGGCCTGTCCGGCGGCGTCGACTCCTCCGTGGTCGCGGCGCTGCTGCACCGGGCCATCGGCGACCAGCTCGCCTGTGTGTTCGTCGACACTGGATTGCTTCGGTACGAGGAGGCCGACCAGGTCATGACCACCTTTGCGCGCCACATGGGCGTCAACGTCAAGCAGGTGAATGCAGAAGCGCAGTTTCTCGGCGCGCTCGAGGGTGTCTCGGACCCCGAGCGCAAGCGCAAGATCATCGGCAACGAGTTCGTCCAGGTGTTCGACAAAGAGGCGTCAACGCTTGCCGACGCCCGCTGGTTGGCCCAGGGCACCATATATCCGGACGTGATCGAGTCGGCCGGCGCACGCACCGGCAAGGCGCACGTGATCAAGTCGCATCACAACGTGGGCGGGCTGCCCGAGAAAATGAATCTGAAGCTGGTGGAGCCGCTGCGCGAGCTGTTCAAGGACGAAGTTCGCAAGCTGGGCGTGGAGCTGGGCCTGCCCTACGACATGGTCTACCGTCACCCCTTTCCCGGGCCCGGGCTCGGCGTCCGCATTCTCGGTGAAGTGAAGAAAGAGTATGCGGAACTGCTGCGGCGCGCGGATCACATATTTATCGGGCTGCTGCGCGAGCACGACTGGTATGACAAGGTCAGCCAGGCCTTCGCCGTGTATCTGCCCGTCAAGTCCGTCGGCGTCACCGGCGACGGTCGCCGCTATGAGCACGTGGTAGCGCTGCGCGCCGTCGAGACCGTCGATTTCATGACCGCCCGCTGGGCGCACCTTCCCTACGAGCTGCTGGACGAGGCCTCGCGCCGCATCATCAACGAAGTGGAGGGCATTTCGCGGGTCGTCTACGACATCTCCGGCAAGCCTCCCGCCACCATCGAGTGGGAGTAGGTAGAATTTATAACCTATTGAAATATAATAATCAATCCACTCGAATCAACCACATAATCTACATCATCAATGGTATTTTTCATGGTATTTTCTACGCGTTGCAAGGCAGAAAGCATCGATATCAAGAGAGGAAAATTAATACTGGCATGGTATCGAGTAGCTTGAGCTGAGGGTGCGCCGGAGCATTCCGGAAACCCGCTATACCTACTGCACATGGGTTACGCTTGGTTATTTCAGATGGCGTTGTGGATCCTGGCGACCATGTAGTACACGGATGATTTCGACCCTGTTGGCGGTCACACGGTAAAAAAGGGTATGGCTTTCTATAGCGAGGCTTCTGGTGTCTGGCAGGAGTTCGGGGCGCTCGATGCCCATAAGTGGTTGGTCAGTCAGCAACCAGAATTGGTTCTTTATAGTGGACAGGTAGCTTTCGGATTGCGCCTGTCCCCACTGTCGCAGGCTGTATTGGTATATGTCCTTGAGGTCATTTTTAGCGGTTGGCGCAATGACAAGCTGATGGGACGCCATGAGGGGGAGGGTCAGCTCTTGATATCGTCAAACAATGTGTCGAGCGCCGCTTTTGATTCGATTGCGATACCTTCTGCACGGTCTAGTTGGTCTGCTCCCACTTTCAGTTGCTCACGTAGTCGAGTCAGTTTGATCTCGTGAATCCAGTCTTCATGCGTTTCCATAAAACGGAGCGCTTCACGGATGACTTCGCTGGCATTATTGTACAGGCCGGTTTCCACTTTAGCTCTAACGCGAGACTCCAGTTCGGGAGTTAGTGATATATGCATAATGGCCTCCAAGTGCAAGCTCTTGCACAAAGAATGCTAGGTCGAAATACAAAGATTGTCAATGTTTGTATTGACTGGTCGAAGATCTCAGGAGTTGCTGTGTTACAGCGTTCATTCAGGAATTTTTTCGAGCATATTGAAAGATTTTCTGAGCATGGTATTTTTCATGGTATTATAAATTAACTGGAATATAACTCATTGAATATAAAAGATAAAAATGGCTTATTTACAATCGAGTGGGAGTGAGTGTCGGTCGACGAAGCCACCGACCGGCAGTGGATGCAGCGTGCCCTCGCGCTGGCCGCGCGTGCGGCGCAATCGGGCGAGGTGCCCGTCGGCGCCGTCGTCGTCCGTGACGGGCTGATGATCGGTGAAGGGCACAACCAGCCGATCGCCGCCGACGACCCCACGGCACACGCCGAAATCGTTGCCTTGCGAGCCGCCTGTACTGCCGTCGGCAACTACCGGCTGCCCGGTGCCACGCTCTACGTGACCCTCGAACCCTGTCCCATGTGTGCCGGTGCATTGGTCCACGCCCGGGTCGAACGTATCGTCTACGGGGCGGCCGATCCGCGAGCCGGTGCGTGCGGAACCCTATTCAACCTCACCGACAGCCGTGCGCTGAACCATCGGATCCAAGTCGACCGGGGAATCCTCGCCCCCGAAGCGGCGGCGCTTCTCAGGTCATTCTTCCGAAATCGCCGCTGACAGCAGCGCGCGTCGCGCGCCGCGGGCCATTTTGCGTTAAACTCGCGCCGGTTCGTGGGCCACACACACGATCCGCGGAGAGGTGCCGGAGTGGTCGAACGGGCTTGACTCGAAATCAAGTGATCCCTCCGGGGATCCGTGGGTTCGAATCCCACCCTCTCCGCCAGTATCCAGGCTTCCAAAGCTCCTAATGAGAGGCGCCAGCGCCGCATTCCGGCAGCCCCATGCGCGCTCCGAGTGGGCCACCTTGGTAGCGAACTCGATCGCTTCCCCGCACAGCCCGGACACGAGGGCTGCAATCTTCGACTTCGCGCCGGCGGCCGCGTTCAGGAAAAAAATTCGCGAAAACCAGTGCGCCGGCATTGATCAAAGGGTTGCCGGGCGGCTCTCGACCGATTTGCTCCCACAGCCGGCCGCACACCAGTCGCATGGCCAGGGCGAGGGTGAACAATGTCGAGATGCTTTGGATCGAGAATCGCTGCGCGCCGTCGCCCGCGGCGAACTGATGGCCGTCCACCGTATGCACGGCCATCCCCAACAACGCGGCCAATACCCTGGCGCGGGCCGGTAACTGGACTTTCCTCGGACAGAGTATCCTGGAGCACGCCGTGGTAGTTGCTCTCGGGCATGAGCTTTCTCCGCTCGATCTTTACGGCTCGGGACGCGAGCTACCGGCCGCTTCGCTGCGCCGCTCGTTCAACGCTGGCCTGGTGGCCTTCCATCGCCACAGCCACTGCCAATTGTCGGCCAAGACACCACGGGCACGATCCCAGAACGGCCTCACCTCCACCGGGATGGTGTGCTCGAAGCTCTTGCTCGATTTCGACCACACTGCACCCCGTACTTCGGCGAATGCTGTCAGAGTCAGAAACAGCGCGTGCGTCCCGGCCCCTCGGCCTCCTCGGCATTCACCTGCCATCGCCATTCCGTCGGCTCGCCTGCCGGCTGCCCGTCTGCTAGCGTCACGGATCGTCTGGTTGATGGAGAGGCCCGGGGTGCGCAACGCCTCCGCCAAAGCGGCCGTGAGTACGCTGTTCGCCTGGTCTCCGCCGTCCGTCACCGGCGCCAGTCGAGCCGAAGTCCAGATCAGGAAGTTCTCCGGCAGATCCATCGCGGCGGGGCCGCCGCGCAGCACGGCATTGCCGCGGCCAATGTCGAGGGCCAAGTCTGCGTCGAGCAGCACCAGGTTGAGCCGAGCCGCTCGGGGTTCCATCGCCGTAATCACGGAACCGACACGCCCAGTGGCCCACTTCACTGCAATCCGCCGCAATACCTGCCAGGCCGCCAA
>JBFGYN010000194.1:0-7575 GCA_041587415.1 Candidatus Competibacterales bacterium
ACGGCGGTGCGCTTCGAGCCAGGTCAGACCCGGGAAGTTCGCCTCGTGCCCTTCGCCGGGAAGCGGGTGGTGAAGGGCTTCAATGCCCGGATCAACGGACCATTGGAGCGCTGAGACATGGCCTACACCATCAGCCGTGCAGACTACGCCGGCATGTACGGCGCGACCACTGGCGACCGCGTGCGACTCGCTGACACCGATCTGATCGTCGAAGTGGAGCAGGACCGCACCGTTTACGGGGAAGAGGTGAAATTCGGCGGCGGGAAAGTCATCCGTGACGGCATGGGCCAGTCCCAGGCGACTCGTGCCGCCGGCGCCGTGGACACCGTCATCACAAATGCTTTGATTCTCGACCACTGGGGCATCGTCAAGGCCGATGTGGGATTGCGGGACGGCCGCATAGTCGGGATCGGAAAGGCCGGTAATCCGGATGTTCAGCCAGGCGTGGATATCGTCGTCGGCCCCGGTACCGAGGCAATTGCCGGTGAGGGGCGAATCCTGACCGCCGGCGGCATCGATGCCCACATTCACTGGATCTGCCCGCAGCAAATCGATGATGCGCTGTACTCGGGAATCACCACGATGCTGGGCGGAGGGACGGGACCGGCGGAGGGAACGAATGCGACGACTTGCACGCCCGGGCCCTGGCACATTGCGCGCATGCTCCAGGCGGCCGAGGGGTTGCCCATGAATCTCGGTTTCTTCGGCAAGGGAAACGCGTCGGACCCGGCGTCGCTTCGCGAGCAGGTGGAGGCGGGTGCCTGTGGCTTGAAGCTGCACGAGGATTGGGGCACCACCCCGTCGGCGATCGACACCTGCCTGAACGTCGCCGACGAGCTGGATGTCCAGGTGGCCATACACACCGACACTCTCAACGAGTCGGGATTCGTGGAAAACACCATTGCCGCCTTCAAGGGGCGAACGATCCATGCGTTTCACACCGAGGGCGCCGGCGGAGGACACGCCCCCGATATCATTCGCGTGTGCGGCGAATCGAATGTGCTGCCGTCGTCCACCAACCCGACCCGCCCCTACACGATCAACACCGTCGACGAGCACTTGGACATGCTGATGGTCTGTCACCATCTGGATGCCCGAATACCCGAGGACGTTGCGTTCGCCGAAAGCCGAATCCGCCGAGAGACCATTGCCGCCGAGGACATCCTCCACGACATGGGGGCGTTCAGCATGATTGCGTCCGACAGTCAGGCCATGGGGCGTGTCGGCGAGGTGATCGTGCGCACCTGGCAGACCGCCGACAAGATGAAGAAGCAACGCGGTGCGCTGCCTGGCGAGCAGGGTAACAACGACAATCTGCGTGCACGCCGGTACATCGCCAAATACACCATCAATCCTGCACTCGCCCACGGGATCGCCGATGAGGTGGGCTCGGTGGAAGTTGGTAAGCTTGCGGATCTCGTCCTTTGGAAACCCATGTTCTTCGGCGTCAAGCCGGATCTGGTGCTCAAGTCCGGGACCATCGCCGCCGCCGCCATGGGCGATCCGAATGCCTCGATCCCCACACCGCAGCCGGTCCATTACCGCCCCATGTTCGGGGCCTTCGGACGCTCACTCGTTGAGAGTTCCGTGAGCTTCGTTTCCAAGTCCGCGCTGGACGCCGGATTCGCGGAGCGACTTGGCCTGCAAAAGCGCTTGGCGGCCGTGCACGGCACACGTACGGTGAGCAAGAAAGATATGATCTTGAACCATGCGACGCCCGCAATGCAGGTCGATCCCGAATCATACGAAGTGCGTGCCGACGGGGAACTGCTCACCTGCGAGCCGGCGCGGGAGCTGGCGATGGCGCAGCGCTATTTCCTGTTTTAGAGCGCATCGCCGGCCAGGCTGCTCAGGAATTTCTCGAGTGATTGAATAGCTTTATGTTATGGAGAATTCGCCCGAACCAGTGCGTTGCCCACAGCACTCTCCCGGCCTGGGCTCGGTGAGCGATGCAGGCTAGCCGGATGGGCTTTCCAGCCTGATGGATCGAACGCGCCGGGCAATCGAGGTGCGGCCCACCGGGGCTTGGCCCATGGACGCCGAAATGGCCGTGGTGACATTGCCATTTCATGATCGCCACCGGCGGCGTGTTCGCCTCGAGGACGATGACGGCCAATCGTTTTTGCTCGATCTGCCCCGTGCCACCTTGCTGAGAGACGGTGACGGTTTGCGTTTGGAGGGCGGGGGGTACATCCGCGTGGTCGCAGCGGACGAAGCCATACTGGACGTCTATTGCCTGGACACCGAGCATACGGCCCGCGTTGCCTGGCACGTAGGAAACCGGCACGTAGCTCTGCAGGTGCTACCGGGTGGTGGGCTTCGAATCGAGTACGACCACGTCCTGGCCGAGATGCTCGAGGGATTGGGTGCCCGCCTGGAACCCGGGACGGCACCCTTTCGCCCGGAACCGGGAGCGTACTCGGGCCATCGCCATCAACACGAGCACGGCAATGAATGACGCCACAGATGTCTCGGAGGACCTGTGCCGGCTGATGACCTGGTTGTCACCGTCGTTCCCGGTGGGCGCATACAGCTACTCGCATGGACTGGAGTATGCGGTCGAGGCAGGATTGCTCACGGACATGGTTGGTCTTTCGGACTGGGTGGAAACGATCCTGCTGCGAGGAAGTGGGCGGGTGGACGGCTTGCTTCTTTGCGCCGCCCATCGGTGCGCGGCGTGCCATGACATGGACCGCTTGATCCTGGTCTCGGATCTCGCTGCTGCCTGCCGCGGTAGCGCAGAGTTGGCCCTGGAGAGCTCCGCGCAAGGCAAGGCGTTCGCCGGTGCCGCCGTTGTCGGGTGGCCAGGCACACTGATGGAAGATTTGATGGCCCGCCTCGATGCTTTGGGTCTGGATCTCGCGCACCCCGTCGCAGTCGGCGCAATGGGTGGCGTCCAGGGGATTGGTGTCGAGCTCGTGGTGTCCGCCTATCTTCATGCATTCGCGGCGAATTTGATTTCCGCGGGGATTCGTCTGATTCCTCTCGGCCAGTCCGATGGCGTGCGGGCTTTGGCGGCCCTCGAACCTGCCGTGCAGAGGGCCGCGCACGACGCCCTTGCCGGTACAATCGACGATGTGGGTACTGCCACGCCCGTGGTGGACTGGGCGTCGGCGCGACACGAAACCCAATACACGAGGTTGTTCAGATCATGACATCTCCGCTACGCGTTGGCATCGGCGGGCCGGTGGGGTCCGGTAAGACCGCCTTGCTGGATCGGCTGTGCAAGAGGCTGCGGGACGAATATCGGCTCGCGGCCATCACCAACGATATTTACACCCGAGAGGACGCAGATTTTCTGAATCGAAGCGGAGCCTTGAGTCCAGATCGAATCATGGGGGTCGAAACCGGCGGTTGTCCGCACACGGCGATCCGGGAAGACGCCTCAATCAACCTTGCGGCAGTGGACGACATGTCCCGTCGATTTCCGGATCTCCAGATCGTATTCATCGAATCGGGGGGGGATAACCTGTCCGCCACGTTCTCGCCCGAATTGGCCGACCTCACGATTTACGTGATCGACGTTTCCGCGGGTGACAAGATTCCGCGAAAAGGCGGGCCCGGCATAACACGATCAGACCTGCTGATCATCAACAAGACGGACCTGGCGCCGTTGGTCGGCGCGGATCTCGAGGTCATGGCCCGGGACGCGCGGCGCATGCGAGGGAACCGACCGTTCGTGTTTTCGAATCTGAAGGTTGGGGATGGCGTGGAGGACATCGTCGCCTTCATCCTCGATGCAGGGGGAATACGGGCCGATGGTCCGAGTTCCCGGGCCATTTAGCGCGAACGTCGCATCGGGAGCGTACACCATGGGCGGTCACAGCGCGCGACTAACCGGATGGCGTCAGCGGCGACCTCCCGTTACCCGCCAATATGCGTTCAAGCGTCTGCTTTCTGAAGATAATGCGGCCACTCGAGAGCGCCCCGGTGCAACCTTCGAGTTGGGGACGTCAAGAACCATTCCATCCACTATCTGCCTGGGCACGGAAAGCGAAAACGCAGTGTCTGTTTTCCGCGCGGTATCAACATGTTGCCGTGTCGATACCGGTGACACATCCGTGTGCTGCACGGAAACCGTGATCCGACCGGAGTTTCTTTCGTCTATAAAGTAGAGGGGGAGCACTCGGAGAAGCAGATCGGCGAATCTCACCCGATACCGGACGGGCCAAATTTCTTCATTGATTCCGGCACTTGGTTAGCTGGGGCGTTGTTGCGCTGCACAAGGCGCTGAAAATGCGCTATGATGCACTGCATCGTGGAGGTAACCGCTCATGGTGATTGGATCCAGTACCTGGTGCGCGGCGCTTTCGTCCACGGGCGAGACACTTCGCTCGTTCAAGACAGACGATCAGGCGCGTCGATACGTTGCGGCCGTCGCAGACCCGAACATGGTTGTCGTCGCCGTTCCCTCCTACAACTCCCGCCACTATCCCTGGGACCGGTGGCAGATCAAGGCCCTCGCCTCGGGTGTCGACCGCGACCTCACGAGGCTTGGCCGATCACTTATTCGCGCAGGGCATCAAACCGACTGGGGGGATCATCACCCCTATGAATGGGGCGGCGCAGACGACGGGCTGGAGATGCTCGAGCTGGCCCTGAAAGACCCGCAGAGGGCGAAGTCGGTCTGGAGCCGTTTGATTGCCGAGTGCGGTTGCTGGCAAGGGGCGGGCGTTCGCAATCTGCATAGGAATGGAGCGTCGATCCCTCGAATCTCCGTCTGATTCCGGTACGGTACCGCCCGCCTCGAGAATTGATTCAGCTGCGTTCTCGATTCGGCCCTGAACCGGTTCCAACACGGCAGGCCGAAAGATTCCATCAGCCCTCGTTAGCTTGCGGACGCGCTTGGCGGACGTCTTCAATATCCCGCTCGAACAAGGCCTCGAGCTCTTCGGCAGTCTTCATGGCAATTTGCGCCATCTTCTCCTCGTCCTTATGCATGTCCTGGTGCTCGTAGAGCACGTGCTCGTCGTGCTCGCGAAAGCGTGCAACGTCCCGTTCGGCATCGGCCGGGGAAACTCCCTGACTACACAGCAGGACGCGCGCCATATCCAGGCAAGTGAGATACGTTTCCCGCCATACAACCGGAAGGCCCGTGTCCATCAGTCGATAGGCGTGCTGGCGGTCGCGGGCGCGCGCGAACACCCGCAAATTCGGAAAATTTCGCTTTGCCAGCTCGGCCGCGCGGACGGTTGCCTCCACGTCATCCATTGCGAGCACCAACGCGGTTGCCTCGTGGGCTCCGGCCGCCCGAAGCAGCTCCAGCCTGGATGCATCGCCATAGTAGACCTTGTTACCGAATCGGGAGACGAAGTCGATCCGCTCAGAGCTGTTCTCGATTGCCGTAAAGTGAATGCCCTTGGCGCGCAGAATTCGGCCGATAATCTGACCGAAACGACCGAAACCCGCGATGATCACGTGGCCCGCTGCTTCCGGAATTTCTTCCGCGGGGCGCTCGGAATCCGTTTTCCCTCCTTTTCCGGCGAGTCGATCGTTCAGTGCCAACAGTAGCGGCGTCGTTGCCATGGACAATGTGACGACGAGAATCAACAGATCGGACAGCGGTCGGTCGACGACGTTGGCGGTAATGGCCACGCCGAGTATGACGAACGCGAATTCGCCACCTTGAGAGATGGATAGGGCGAGCTTCTGGGCGCAAGTAATCGATAGGCCCGATCTCCATCCGAGAAAGAATAGGATTGCCGCCTTGCCAGCGACCAGCGCGACCACCAGTGCGAGGATCGTAAGCGGCGAATCGACCAGAAGACCGACGTTTACGGACATCCCCACCGCTATGAAGAACAGTCCCAGCAGGAGATTCTTGAACGGCTCGATATTCGCCTCCAGCTCATGGCGGTACTCCGAGTCCGCTAGCAGCACGCCGGCGAGAAACGCGCCCAGAGCCATGGAAATGCCCACGGCGTCCATGAGCAGTGAGGTGCCGATCACCATGAACAGGCCCATGGCGGTGAAGATCTCGTGGATGTGGAGCTTCGCCAGGGCCCGGAGAACGTGCCTCAACAGATAGTGACCGCCGAGAATGACTCCCGCGAAGACGGCAACGACTTTTATGGCGTGTGACCAACCGTCGCCGTCGTCCGGCCCTCCGGTTGCGATTCCCATGAGCGGGATCATGGCGATCATGGGAATGGCAGCCATGTCCTGAAACAGAAGAATCGCAAAGGCGCTGCGTCCGTGACGCGCGGACACCTCTCCGCGCTCGGCGAGCGTTTGGAGTGCAAAGGCAGTAGACGACAGGGATAGTGCCAGGCCGACGGCGATCGCTGCGTTCAGTTCTAGCCCTAAACCGTAGCCGACAAGGGCTATGGCCGCGGCTGTGACCCCCACTTGGGTTCCGCCGAGCCCGAAGACCTGCTTGCGCATCACCCAGAGCCGCCTGGGCTGAAGTTCGAGCCCAATGATAAAAAGCAGCAGCACCACTCCGAATTCCGATGCGTGCAAGATGGCTTCCACATCTTCGAACAGAGCGAGGCCCCACGGTCCAAGCACGATTCCGGCGGCCAAATATCCCAGCACCGAACCCAGACCCAAGCGCTTGGACAACGGCACTGCTATGACGGCAGCGCCCAAAAAGACGGCAGCCTGATGGAGAACGGACATGCGTGGATGACTCCTGGGCTATGTGGAAAGTCGGGTTGGATAATAGACGGTGCTTGGACGCCAACCGCCTGGGCCCCGATCTGGCAGGGCACATTGGCAGGTCAGTTGGCTCGCTACCGTCGTCCAGCGGCCCCCGTTGGTCGAGAGGATACCAAGTTCCGGCTCGGTTCGGCGATCGATGCGCTGTCCAACCCTGCGAGGACTTAGCCCTGTCGCACACACGCAGATCCCACGTTTCCGGCCAATGGTCGCGTTCTGACCCGCACGGTGGCGATATTTTTGGGCAAAAATGCGAAATAGCCCTTGCGCAGCGAGTCGTCAATCGTTAACGTTCCGCATGCTGCTGTATTGAAAGGCCCGCTCGTTCTGTACCTGCACTTCCGACGCTCGTAAGTGTCCGTCCTGCACCAGGCCCAGCCGTTCCCGAAATACAGAGTAAGTCGGTTCGTTCGAGAATGACTCCTACGTCCCGTTGTTTCGTTATTTGAGAGGTTAGAAAGTAATGTCAGAACGCCAAACTGGCACTGTCAAGTGGTTCAATGATTCCAAGGGGTATGGCTTTATCCAGCGTGAGGGTGGCAGGGACTTGTTCGTCCACTTCCGTTCCATCGCCGGATCGGGACACCGCACCTTGGCCGAAGGCCAACAAGTCGAATTTTCGGTTGTTGAAGGTCAAAAAGGTCCGCAGGCGGACAACGTCGTTCCTCTCTGAGGTAAAGCACGTAGCTTGGGCCGGCTCGAGTTGATCGGGCCGGCTCCGACTCTGTGTTTTCCTTACTCTCTCTGTTTCCTGGAGGGAGATGCTCCAGCGAAGAGGGATATTGATGATCACAATGGTCGTTCGTGGATTGCCCGGCAGTGCGTCGGAGGAATCCGTTACCGAATTGTTTTCCAACTATGGCGTGGTGCGCTCAATCAAGCTTGCCAAAGACCTGTTCTCCGGGCAGTGCCGCG
>JBFGYN010000195.1:0-7566 GCA_041587415.1 Candidatus Competibacterales bacterium
GCAAGCTCCCATGACTCGGTCGACAAGGAGCGCGCAAAAGGCAGCGCGGAGGCGACGTCTATCGCCTGGTCGGTTGAGCCGAGAACCGCCATTAGTCCTGCCAATACGAACATGGTCGTGGATGCAAAGAATAAAACGCTGCGCGCCACTGCATTTACAATGCCGATGTCCAGCATGCGATTCTCGCGAATGAGAAGGTTTTCGAGCCATAGCTTTCGCCATTGGTGGGTATCGCTCATGAGCGATGACTTTCTTTTGGACTGACGGTCGGCAAAAAGCGTGTACCCGACCCAAGATGCCGCAAAAAAGAAAATTGCTGCGTAATCGAACCACGTCATCGTGGAATCCTCCCGCGCCTCGAAAACTGGTTTTGATACGGAAATGCGGGCTAACCCGGATACTTCATCAGGGACCCCGGATGCTGGCGGAATATCCGGGCTAACGAATTATCTCTCCGATAGCCCCGGATAAAGCCATTTGGAGAAGAGCCTGCTCACGTAGGGCACGGCAAAGTAAGTCATCACAGGCGTCAGAATCAAACTGAATACGAGGCTCCGGGCCGGGATGGTCCAACCCACGAGATATGGGGCCATGATCCAATTGACCAACATGGACAGCGGGTAGATGGCCATCCACGCGACGACCATCATCTTGTGCTTGGGAGGTGGTGCGACGGCGCCTGCACCTGGAAGCGAAAACCACGTTTCCAACCCGGTGAGGACCTTGATCTGCGGCGGATCCTGTGTAATCGCGTCGCCGATCTTGAGCCACTCCGATCGGAGTTCCGATCTTTCCCACTCCTGGTAGTGGCGCTCGGAGTCGAATTTGACAATGGCCCGATACTCGGGGTCGTCGGCTTTGGTGGGGTAGAGCAGGCTCGTGCCGAGATAGCCCGGAAATCCTGCGGTATCCCGCGTGATGCCGGTCAGGAAAGCTTCCATCTCTGCTTCTTTTCCTTTCTTGGGTCGACGCGCAACCACGACCGTTACCGGCTCGTCGCGCACTGATTCGGCTTCATCAACCATGTTGTGGAAGATCTCCGTTTTACTTTTTGCGAATTGGAGCGAGCTTGCTCGCGAACGCCCGCTGGAGTGTCCGAGGACACGCCATTCTGCGCGTCGAGGCACGCAAGCATCGGGCTGATGTGAAATTCAGTATAACGATTAACGCGAGATGTGCCGGCGATACGCGTGTGTCGGCTGCGAAGTCAGCATCGACGGCTTCAGCCGCCGTGGTGGACTCGAATCGAGTCGGCGCCAGCGTGTATCCTGGGGACACGGACCGCAACGGAAACATTCCGGCGATTGGACATGACGCTCGAAAATTTACGATTTGACAACCGATTTACCCGCGAGCTGCCCGGGGACCCCGTGGAGGAGAATCGCCGCCGCCAGGTCCACGGCGCCTGCTACTCGCGCGTATCGCCTCTCAGGGTCACCAAGCCCCGCTTGATCGCCTACTCGCGTGAGGTGGCCGGCCTCCTGGATCTTTCTAACGAGACCTGCGAGAGCGCCGATTTCGCCCACGTGTTCGCGGGGAACCGACTGCTTCCCGACATGGACCCATTTGCATGTTGTTACGGTGGACATCAGTTCGGGTCCTGGGCGGGACAGCTCGGTGACGGTCGGGCCATAAATCTCGGAGAGGTCGTCAACACGAGGGGCGAGCACTGGACGCTGCAGTTGAAGGGCGCGGGGCCGACACCGTATGCGCGGACGGCAGACGGGTTGGCCGTCTTGCGTTCTTCCGTACGGGAATTCCTTTGCAGCGAGGCAATGCATCACCTGGGCGTGCCGACGACTCGCGCCCTCAGCCTCGTGGCCACCGGGGAACAGGTCATGCGCGACATACTCTACGACGGTCACCCCGAATTCGAACCGGGCGCCGTGGTCTGCCGCGTGGCACCGTCTTTCACGCGCTTCGGTAACTTCGAGATATTCGCCTCGCGGAGGGAAGAGGAGCCGCTCCGGCAATTGCTGGATTTCACGATTCGTACCGATTTCCCGGAGCTGGGCGAACCCGGCAAAGCCACCTACATCGACTGGTTCGAGGAAGTCTGCCGGCGTACCGCGGAGATGATCGCCCATTGGATGCGGGTCGGTTTCGTTCACGGCGTGATGAACACGGACAACATGTCGATCCTGGGCCTGACCATCGACTACGGGCCCTACGGTTGGCTCGAGGACTACGACCCGGATTGGACCCCGAACATTACCGACGCCCACGGGCGTCGCTACGCATTCGGCAAACAGCCGCAAATCGCCCTGTGGAACCTGCTGCAGTTGGCGAACGCGGTATTTGGGCTTATCGGGGAATCGGATCCGCTGGAGCGTGGTCTGGAAACCTATCAGTCGACGCTGCAACGCCGCTGGGACGAGATGCTGGCGCAAAAGCTCGGTTTTCGAGCCTTGGACGACCCTTCGGATGAGCAACTGACTACGGAGTTGTTCGCGCTCCTGCAATTGGTGGAAACGGACATGACCTTGTTCTTCCGCAGGCTGGCAGTCGTGGCGCCCTCGCTCGACCGGCTGCAGGGCAGGTCGCCTGACGAGATCATGGCGCCGCTCATGGATGCGTACTATGTGCCGGATCAGTTGACGCCGGATCGCCGCCACCGGATCGCGGAATGGATTCGCCGCTACATCGAACGTGCCCACCGAGACGGCGTCCCGGAGGAGCAGCGGCGTGTGCGCATGAATGCCGCCAACCCGAAATTCGTTCTCCGCAACTACCTCGCGCAGCTTGCCATCGAGAAGGCCGAGAAAGGCGACGATTCCATGGTCAGTGAGCTCCTGGACGTCTTGCGCCATCCCTACGACGAGCAGCCGGAACGGGAGGCCTATGCCGCCAAGCGGCCCGATTGGGCGCGCAGCAAGCCGGGTTGCTCCATGCTCTCTTGCAGCTCGTGACGATTCGACGGTACCAGGCGGCGGACCGAGTTCAATTCGACGAGCTGGCTTGCGGTTCCTACGAGTCGCAGTATCCGTCTGAAAGCGGCAGTTGGTCGCCAAATTCCCCCGCCATTCAGATCTACCTGCACACCCTCGCCCGCATCCACTCGGCCAGTGGTGGCGCCATATTTGTCGCAGAACGAGAAAACGGGCGCCTGATCGGGTTCATATGCGTCACCGGGGTCATCGAGCCGAAGGATCGCAGCGAGTCCGAGGCAAGCTATGCGCTGCTTTCGGATCTCTACGTTCGCCCAGAGTGCCGGCGCGCCGGTGTCGCGACACAGCTCGTGCACCGCGCGGAGCAGCACGCGCGAGCCAGCGGAGCGCAGAGAATCGCCCTCAAGGTCATGACAGAGAATCGGGCTGCGCTCCGGTTCTACCGGGCTCATCACTACGTGGGCCAATTCGTCGTGTTGTCCAAAGCGCTCCGCGATCCGGCGGAATGACGGCACGGCTCGGGGTGCGTTTACCCCACGTCGGGATCGAAGGGATCCGGCCGCGGCCACCGCGAGTGGATTTCCAGCTCGGTCACGTCCATGTGGCTGCGTACATACTCGTTCGCGGCATCGCGCCGGGGTTGCCAGTCCCAGCTCTCATATCGGCCATGGCGGAGCGCTGCCGACAGGGTCCTGCGGCGGTGCTGGTCCGCAATGACGGATTCGCGCACTGCCCCGACGTCCCAATGGGATTTGGCCCGCCGCCGAAATTCGGCAATGCGGTTCGAGTGATCCTGTGATGCAGCCAAATTGACCATCTCGTCCGGATCGGATTTCAGGTCGAACAGTTGCTCGGGATCCTGCGGGCAGCAGGTGTATTTCCAGTCTCCGTCTCGAATCATCAACATCGGCTGGCCGGTGCCCTCCGCAAGGTATTCCGCGATGACCGGTCGGGGACGGATCGTGCCCCGCACAATTGACATGAGGTCGCGTCCGTCCAGCGCGTCGATGGGGCTTGGCGCCACCCTGTCGCTGGCCTCCGAGGCAAATTGCAGCAGTGTCGGAAGAACGTCCACCTGACTCACAGGTTGCGGAACCACTTGCGGATCGAGTCGGTCGGGCATGTGCAATATCATGGGGATTCGCACCGACCACTCGAAGAAGCTCATCTTGTACCAGAGGCCGCGCTCTCCGAGCATGTCTCCGTGGTCGGCCAGAAACAGAATGGCGGTCTCGTGGGCAATGCCGCAGTCCTCCAATGCGCCCCGCAAACGGCCCAACCAGTCGTCCACGTAGGATACGTTCGCAAAGTAGGCGCGACGGGCGCGGCGGACGTCCTTCTCGGTAATGTCCACGGCGTCCAGCGCCATGGCTCTCTGGAGTCGCAAGCTGTGGGGGTCGTTGTCCTGGTACCGCGGGCGCGGGACGCGCGGCGCGGGGATGTCTTCATCACGGAATAGCTCCCAGAAGCGCGGACGGGCGGCGTAGGGGTCGTGGGGATGGGTGAAGCTCGCGACCAGGCAGAAGGGCCGCGAATCGGTGCTGCGCGCGGCATCGTAGATGGCTCGCAGGGCCCGTGCCCCGGCTTCGTCGTCGAAGGCGAGCTGGTTGGTGATGGCTGCGGCCCCGGCCTGCTTGACAGAGGACATGTTGTGATACCAGAGATCGATCCGCTCCTCAGGGCGAGTCCAGTCGGGAACCCAGCCGAAATCGGCCGGATAGATGTCGGTGGTCAGGCGTTCCTCAAAACCGTGCAGCTGGTCGGGGCCGATGAAATGCATCTTGCCCGACAGGATCGTCCGATACCCCGCAAGTCGCAGATAGTGGGCGAAGGTGGGTACGTTGCTCGGCAAATAGGCCGCATTGTCGTAGCCGCCATAGCGTGAGACGTGACGGCCAGTCATGAACGCGTAGCGCCCTGGCGTGCAGAGCGGGCTGTTTGAATAGGCGGCATCGAAGCGCACGCCTTCGGCCGCCAGCTGATCCATGTGCGGGGTCTTTGCGGTGGGCGCCCCGTAACAACCGACTGCGAATGGGGTTAGCTGGTCGGCCATCACCACCAGAATATTGCGGGTTGCCATCTTCGGGCCTCCGGGTTCGGGCGTGCACTGCGCTGCTCCCCGCCCGACAAGGGCACCGGACGCTCGCCCCGGACAGGTGCAATGGACGCCTCGCACCGCTCAATTCGACAAGGGTATTCGCAGGTTATACTGAGCGTTCAATCAATGAAAAAACACCCATTCTTTCGACAATTAAATCGCGGCGCACCGCGGACTCAAGAGGAGGAGTTACATGAATCAGTCCATTTATCGTGGAGCAGTTGCCGCTGCGCTACTCGTACTGGAGAGCGCGGGTCCCGTTGTCGCGGCGGAGCAGGAGAGTTGCCGCACGGTGCGGTTCTCGGACGTCGGCTGGACCGACATTACCGCGACCACGGCAACCACGTCGGTCGTCCTGGAAGGACTCGGATATACCCCGAAAACCCAGATATTGTCGGTCCCTGTGACCTATGCCAGCCTGAAGAACGGAGACATCGACGTCTTTCTGGGCAACTGGATGCCGACCATGGAAGGCGACATCAAGGCCTATCAGGAAGACGGCAGTGTCGAGACCGTACGGGCGAATCTCGAGGGCGCGAAGTACACGCTGGCTGTACCCAGATACCTGGCCGAACAGGGGCTCGTGGATTTCTCCGACATCGGTAAGTTTCGCGAAGCGCTCGACGAGAAAGTCTACGGAATCGAGCCCGGCAACGACGGCAATCGACTCATTCAGGAAATGATCGACAAAGATGCCTTCGGGATGGGCGGATTCAAGCTCGTGGAATCCTCTGAGCAGGGTATGCTGGCCCAGGTCTCCCGCGCCACCAAACGCGAAAAACCAATCGTATTCCTGGGATGGGAGCCCCACCCCATGAATGCGAATTTTCCGCTTGCGTATTTGTCCGGCGGCGACGATTGGTTCGGCCCGAACTATGGCGGCGCCATCGTCTACACGAATGTGCGGTCCGGATACCTGGATGAATGCCCGAATGTCGGCAAGCTCCTCGGCAATTTGCAATTTTCCCTGGAAATGGAAAATCAGATCATGGGCGCGATTCTCGACGATGGCGAGGACCCGGCGAAGGCCGCGAGCGATTGGCTGAAGGCGAATCCGGGTGTCCTGGATGCCTGGCTCGCCGATGTCTCCACGTTTGACGGAAAAAACGGCGTCGCCGCGGTGCGGTCGCACCTCGGAATTTGAGTGCGCCCAAGCTCAGTCCTTTGCGGACAATCGCCCAACCCGCACGCACGTGATAACGCCACGAGGACGATATGGACTGGCTCAGCAACCATAAGCTACCCCTCGGAGACTGGATTGGTCGGTTCGTAGATCTTCTGAACGAGCACGCCGCCGGCTTTTTTGACCTGGTATCCGACGTCCTCGGATTCCTCATTGAGGGAACCATCGCAATCATGCTCTGGTTTCCCCCACTGCTGTTGATTGCGCTGCTGGCAGGGCTTGCCAAGTGGCTCCACCGGGGTTGGGCGCTCGCCGTCGGCACGGCACTGTCACTGTTGCTGATCGTCAATCTCGGCTACTGGCAGGAAACGGTGGAGACACTGGCGCTGGTGATTTTCGCCACTCTGGTCTGCATGCTGGTAGGCGTGCCACTGGGAATCGCGTCGGCACACCGGCCCTGGCTCTACGCCGTGGTTCGTCCGGTACTGGACTTGATGCAGACCATACCAACCTTCGTATACCTGATTCCGACATTGATCCTGTTTGGCTTGGGCGTCGTGCCGGGGCTCATCTCGACGGTCATTTTCGCGTTGCCGGCGCCGGTGCGGCTTACTCACCTGGGTGTTTCGTCAGTCCCCAAACCGCTCATCGAGGCGGGCGAAGCCTTCGGCGCTACCCGGCGGCAGCTGTTGTGGAAAGTGGAGCTGCCCTGCGCGCTGCCAACAATCATGGCAGGCGTGACCCAGTGCATCATGCTCAGTCTGTCGATGGTGGTGATTGCAGCACTGGTCGGGGCGGACGGTCTGGGCAAGCCCGTGGTAAGGGCGCTCAACACGGTGAACATCGAGAAGGGTTTCGAGGCGGGGCTCGCCATTGTCATCGTGGCGATCCTGCTGGACCGCATTTGCAAAAGACCGGGGAAACCCTCTGGGGGGCATTGAAGGTGTCCGTCGTCGAGTTCAAAGCAGTCGACGTCGTGTTCGGGCCCAATCCGCAACGGGCGCTCGCGCTGCTGGATGCGGGCGAGAGCCGTGAGTCCATTCTGGCAAAGACGGGTTCCGTGCTCGGTGTTGCCGGCGCCAATTTGTCGGTGCACGGAGGTCAGATTTGCGTGCTCATGGGCTTGTCGGGATCGGGGAAGTCGTCACTTCTTCGTTGTGTCAACGGCCTGAACAAGGTTTCGCGCGGCGCGCTCCTGGTGCGCCACGAGGGCTCCCGGGTGGATGTGGCCCAGTGCGATGCCGCCACCATGCGCGAGCTGCGCATGAATCGAATCGCCATGGTGTTTCAGCAATTCGGCTTGCTGCCTTGGCGAACCGTTCGAGAGAATGTCGGGTTCGGGTTGGAAATCAAGGGCGTCTCCAAGGCAGAGATCGACCGGGTGGTAGACGAGAAACTGGCATTGGTTCATCTGGAGCAGTGGGCCCAGAAATACGTCTCGGAGCTCTCGGGCGGCA
>JBFGYN010000196.1:0-7553 GCA_041587415.1 Candidatus Competibacterales bacterium
CCTCTTGGTATCACACCGTGAGCCGAATATTGGGGCAGCTCATCGATTCTCCAAGCGTCGGCTAAACTGAAAGAGTTGTCATTGGGTAACGGATTTGCGCCGCGCCTTGATCCGTGTGCGCAGCCACCTAGCTTCTTCTTAGCCGGTAATACATCGCATGGGCCAATACCTTAGAGTTTCCGTTCTTCTGACTGCGCTCGTGCTCGCGTCGGGGCCGCTCGCTTGCGCGGATACCTACGAGAGCGAGAAACATTCATTTCGTATCAAAACGCTCGCCGGCGGACTGGAGCATCCGTGGAGCATGGCTTTTCTGCCGGATGGCAAGCTCCTGATAACCGAACGCCCGGGGCGGATCCGTATTCTGGAGGACGGTCGATTGCTCGATCGGCCTGTAGGCGGAGTCCCCGAAATCCGGCCAAACGGTCAGGGCGGGCTCCTGGATGTGGCGGCACATCCTGACTTCGAGAGAAATCGGTTGATCTATTTCACCTACTCCGGGTTCGGCGAAGGAGGTTGGAGCACCGAACTGGCCAGGGCGCGCCTGGACGAGCTGGCCAACCTGGAAGGTGTCGAGGTCCTGTTTCGCGCGGAGCCGAGGTCCAGCGGCGGTCGGCACTTCGGATCTCGGATCGTGTTCGACGGGAGCGGCCACGTCTACTTTGGCATGGGAGACCGCGGCGAGCGGAATCGAGCCCAGGATTTGAGCGATCATGCCGGGAGCATCTATCGCTTAATGGACGACGGTAGAGTGCCGTCCGACAATCCCTTGGTGAACCGGCCCAATGCACGCCCGGAAATCTACGCCTATGGCATTCGCAATCCGCAGGGTTTGATCGTTCACCCCGAGACGGGCGAACTCTGGGAGCACGAGCACGGCCCCATGGGTGGTGACGAGCTCAATGTCATACGCGCCGGACGGAACTATGGTTGGCCGACCATTACCTTTGGCCGTGCCTACACGGGATTTAGCATCGGCGAAGGCACGAGCATGGAGGGTATGGAGCAGCCGCTCTACTATTGGGTACCGTCCATCGCGCCGTCCGGCATGTCCTACTACTCGGGAAATCGGTTTTCCGATTGGCGCGGCAATCTCTTCATCGGCTCTCTGAAATTCGCGCTCCTGGTTCGGCTCGAATTGGAGGGGGAGACGGTCGTGTCCGAAGAGCGCCTGCTGCAGGGAGAGCTCGGCCGAATTCGTGATGTGCGTCAGGGGCCGGACGGTCTTATCTACCTGCTGACCGACGCGCCGGACGGGGTGCTCGCTCGGCTGGAGCCGGCAGATTGAGCGAAGTCGCCGCCCAAGTTTTCGAGATAAACTATCGCACCGGTCAATGCCGCGCAGCTGCCGACCATCGAGGAGTGGATGTCCATCGACGCACCAGCACTGCTTGTGGTCGATGACCACGAGGACAATCTTTACACCCTAACGCTTCGGCTGCGCCGGTTGGGGTACACGGATTTGACCACTGCCAAGGATGGCGTGGAGGCCTTGGAGCGCATCGCGGAGCGGCCGTTTGACACGGTTTTTCTGGACATTATGATGCCGCGCAAGAGCGGATATGAGGTGTTGGAGGCACTTCGCGATCAGGGCAAGCTCGCCGATCTACCGGTGATCATGATTTCGGCGCTCGGCGACGTTGAAAGTGTGGTCCGGTGTATCGAGTTAGGCGCGGAAGACTATCTTCCGAAACCCTTCAATCCGACTCTATTGAAGGCACGTCTGCAGGCCACGCTGGAGAAAAAGGCCCTCCGCGACGCCGTAGCGCAGCAGCTGGCGCTCATCAGGGAAGTCTTCGGCAAGTACGTACCTGCGGATGTCGCCGCCGCCATCGTCGAGGGTCGTGGCCGGCTGATTCCCACGCTGTGCGAGGCGACCGTGCTGTATGCCGACATCGAGGGCTTCACGACACTCTCGGAGAGCATCGAACCGGGGCAACTCGTGGAGGTGCTCAACGAATACTTTCCGGCGGTAGTCGACCCGATCGAGCGATTTCACGGCACCGTTGGACAGTTTCAGGGGGACGCCATGTTGATTACGTTCAACGTGCCCGCCCCGGAGCCGAGGCACGCGGATTTGGCCGTCAACGCTGGTCGTCAAATGCTCGAGATCGTATCGGGCCGAACCTTCGCGGGCCACACGCTGCGAATTCGGATTGGCATCAATACGGGATCCGTCGTGGCGGGCAATGTCGGCTCCGGAGAGCGGGTAAGCTACACGGTGCATGGGGATGCCGTGAACGTGGCGGCCAGACTGGAGCAGCTGAACAAGCACTACGGTACGCGGATGCTCGTGTCCGGCTCGACGTTCGATCGTTTGCAGGAATCGCATCCGCTGGAACTATTGGGAGAGGTCGCCGTACGGGGCAAAAGCAAGTTGACCCGGGCCTATCGCTTGGTCGGCCAATGAGCTCGTCTGATCTGGAATCCCGCCTCGCCGCTGCTGAAAGCAGGCTGCAGCGGGAATGCGCCGCGCGCAAACACGCGGAAAACATTGCCGAACAAAAGACGCGCGAGCTCCTCGAAGTGAGCCGATCCCTATCCCGCACGGTGAGTTTCGTGAGCATGGTGCAACGAATCACTGCTGCCGCAAACACGGCTTGGCGCCTGGACGACGCCCTGCAGGTCTGCGTGGACGAGGTTTGCTCGGTCATGTTCTGGCCAGTCGGGCACGTATACCGCCCCGCCGAAACCGACGCGACACTGCTCCGGACCTCGCCCATCTGGCACATCAGCGATCGGGATTGCGGCCGCGGTCTTCGCGACCATCTCGACAAGACTCCGTATCCAATCGGCGTCGGCGTTCCGGGTCGTGCGGCAGAGGTCCGCGAAGCATTGTGGTTGGGTGATCTTTCGACCGAGCCCGACGACGTTCGGGCTCTTGAGACATTTGGCGTGCGTTCCGCTTTCTCGATGCCGATCGTGGTTGACGATACGCTCACTGCGGTTCTCGTTTTCTACTCGAACGAGACAATCATGCCGCAGCGCGAGTTGATGGATGTCATGGACCACGTTGCGAATCAGCTTCAGCGCGTCGCGATTCGTGATTTGCGCACCAGCGAAGTTCTGCGAGCGAGCGAACACCGCTTGCTCGACGCGGTAGAGAGTGTCTCCGACGGATTTTCCTTATATGACGCCGAAGATCGGCTGGTGCTCTGTAACAGCATATTCGGTCGTTATCTCTATCCCGGGCTGGCGGATTTGCTGGTTCCCGGCACGCAATTCGAGGAGATCATCCGGGCGGTCGTCGAGCGTGAAATCGTACCCGTACCGAAGCCGGAGCGGGACACCTGGATCGAGCGCCGGCTTCGCGGTCATCGAAACCCCCGTGCCCCATTTCTTATCAAGCTGGCGGACAAGCGCTGGATTCGCATAAACGAACGCCGCACACGTGACGGCGGCACCGTCGCCGTACACACGGAACTCACGGAATTCATTCGACGCGAGGAGGATCTGACGGAGACCAACCGGGCGAAAGACGCGATTCTGAGGGAATTTCATGCTGTGTTGGAGCACATCGACTACGGTGTCCTGTTCTTGGACGCCGATCTACGAATACGGATCCACAACCGCGCATACCGGGAAATTTGGGATATGCCCGAGTCGTTCTTTGAGGGAAAACCGACCCTGCGCGACGATGTGGAGTATACCCGTGAGACGGGTCTGTACCGAATTCCGGAGTCGGACTGGGAAGCGTTTAGCAGCGATCGAATCGAGCGAATTCGAGTCGGCAACGTGCCCGCGACGGAATTGCGCCTCGCGAACGGCAAGATTCTCCAGTTCCAGTGCATCAACCTGCCCGATGGCGGTCGGATGCTCACCTACTTCGATATCACTGAGCTCAAACGCGCCGAGCAGGCCCTGCGAGACAGTGAGCAGAAATTGGTGGATGCCCTCGAGAGCATTTCGGAGGGTTTCGTACTCTTCGATGTCAATGATCGACTCGTGCTCTGCAATTCCAGGTACTGCGAGTTGTACTCCGGAATCAAGGACCTTCTGGAACCGGGCCGATCATTCGCTGAGCTCAGCCGGGCGGCGGCGACTCGTGGCCTGGTCGACGCGGCGCGCGGGTGTGAGGACGAATGGTGCAGAGAACGCCTGGCTATGCATCGCAGCCCATCCGGGCCTCACGTACAAAAACAGTCCGACGGCCGCTGGATACAAATAAATGAACGTCGGACGCGAAATGGCGGGACAGTCGCGGTCTTCACGGACATTACCGAGCTCAAGAGTCACGAAGCGGATCTCGCCGATGCGAATGCGGCGCAAGAGGCTGCGCTGCGCGAGTTGCATGCTGTGCTGGACAACATCCAGTACGGTGTATTTTTTCTCGACCGGGATCTTCGTCTCCGACTGTACAATCGGGCCAGCCTCGACCTGTGGCATTTTACGACCGATTTCTTGGATGGTCGCCCGCACATGCGAGAGATGATCGAGTACAACCGGCACACCGGCCTGTACACGATAACCGAGCAGGACTGGGACGCCTACGTGGAGCGGCGGATCAGCGTCGTGAGAGCGGGTGAATCGGTGACCACGGAGATGCACCGTGCGGACGGAAGCGTACTTCAGAATCAGTGCATCAGTCTTCCCGACGGGGGGAGGATGCTCACGTACTTCGATATCACCGAGCTAAAACGGGTGGAGGACGAACTCCGGCAAGCCAAAGAAGTAGCCGAAGCAGCCACCCAAGCCAAGAGCCGTTTCCTCGCCAACATGAGCCACGAGCTTCGCACGCCTCTGAACGCGATCATTGGCATTACGGAGATGTTGGAGGAGGACGCTGCGGATCAAGGGGAAGAATCCCTGGCCGAGCCACTGAGCAGAATTCACCGGGCAGGCAATCACCTGCTCAATCTCATCAACGAAATTCTCGACCTTTCCAAGATCGAAGCTGGTCGTTTGGAACTCGAGTCGGATCTGTTCGACGTGGCGGCACTCGTACAGGAGCTTGCCACCACCGCTCAGACGCTGGCGGACAAGAACGAGAATCGCCTCGTGGTGGACTGCTCGCCTGACGTGGGGCGGATGTTCGCAGACGCCACGCGGGTCAGACAGGTGTTGCTCAACCTCTTGAGTAACGCGTGCAAGTTTACCGAGAACGGCGAGGTGCATTTCACCGCTCAATACGAAGCAAACCCGTCGGCGCAATTCCGTTTTGTGGTCCAAGACACCGGAATCGGCATGACAGACGAGCAACTCGCACGACTTTTTAGAGAGTTCAGCCAGGCGGACGCGTCGACCACCCGGCGATTCGGCGGCACGGGGCTGGGCCTCGCGATCAGCCAGCGTCTGTGCGAGATGATGGGCGGAGAGGTCGCCGTGGAAAGTGAATACGGGAAGGGAACCACATTTACGGTAACCCTGCCAGCTGGTCGGCATCCCCATCCAGGGCGCGCAATGTCGCCGGAGGCAACGCGCCATAGGGATATCGTCACGAGGGTTCACCGCAGGGCGAGGCAGATACTGGTCGTCGACGACGATGCAACCGTCCGCGATCTGATGCGTCGTTTCCTGTCCCGCGAGGGCCTCGACGTGATCACCGCCGGCGGCGGCGAGGAGGGCCTGGATCTTGCGCGCCGAATCAAGCCGGATGTGATTACGCTCGATGTGCTGATGCCCGGCCTGGATGGGTGGGACGTGCTGAGACTGCTCAAGGCGGACCGGGATCTCGCGCGAATTCCGGTGGTGATGATCACAATCGTTGACGAACGGACCAAGGCCTACGCGCTCGGTGCCTCCGATTATCTGACCAAGCCAATTGACCGTGACCGGCTCCACGAAGTCCTTGAACCATTCCGAGGGCGGCGACATGAGGGTCGAATTCTCGTCGTCGAGGATGACCCCAATACCCGCGCCTGGTTGCGACGAGCACTGCAGGCCGATGGTTGGGCCGTCGCCGAGGCACCGAACGGCAGAATGGCGCTCGCGCGGCTGGAGGAGACCCAAGCCGATTTGATCCTGTTGGATCTCATCATGCCAGAAATGGATGGTTTCGAGTTTCTCGGCGAACTGCGCGCACGGCCGAATTTACGAGATATTCCTGTGGTTGTCGCAACGGCGGCTAATCTCAGCGAGCAGGATCACTCGAGACTGAACGGTGCAGTCGAACGGATACTGGAAAAGGATGCGGCCGATCCGTATCGGCTCCTGACAGAGATCCGTAAATTGGTCGGACGTTTTGTCAACGGCGGGCATGAGGCGTGATCGGTGAGCAAGATTCTCTACGTCGATGACAATGACGACAATATCTATCTGATGGTTGAGCGTCTGCGGCGAAACGGCTACGAGGTCTGTATTGCCGCGGACGGAGCCGAGGGACTCACCGCCGTCGCGACCGAAAGCCCCGATTTGATCCTAATGGATCTGAAGTTGCCGATTATCGATGGCTGGGAGGCAACACGACGCCTAAAGGACGATCCCGCGACGCGAAACATCCCCGTCATCATCTTGTCGGCGCACGCGATGGTTACCGATCGGGATCGTGCATTCGAGGCCGGCTGCGATGACTACGAAACGATGCCAGTAGACATGACGATGCTGCTGAACAAGATTCGAAGATTACTCGGCACGGACAAGCCCTGACTCGGTATCTGGGTGGTGACGTCAGCGTCGGATCGAAAAACGATTGTTCGAGCTCGCGGACTCGGGGTCCGTGGTCGACTGTTGCTTGCCTTCGCTGCGATCAGCGGCCTCGCAATAGTCGCGGCCTCGGCCGCTCTTTATTCGTTTTTCCAGGCTGACCATGCCATGGAACACATCACGGGCCAACGGGTGCCCGCAGCGTTGGCCGCCCTCGAGCTGTCGCGCCAAGCCGATCGCCTGGTCATTGCAGCGCCGGGTCTACTAGCAGTCGACACCGTCGAGGCACATTTCGACCGCTCGAACGAAATTACCGCCGAAGTGGAACGCCTCCTGTCGATGCTGGAAGCCCTCAGGGCGCAGGTGCACGACCCGGCGGCGTTGGACGATCTGCGCACCGGGGTCGATTGGCTGAGTCTGACGGTCATCAATCTTGCGACTCTGGTCGGCACGCGGATTACGATTACCGAACGAATCGACGAGCTGAAAGCGGAGATTCGGCAGCAGCTGAGCGAGGTAAGTGAGCAACTCGACGCGGAAATGGGCGCGGTCCGGCGCCGCTTTACGGGCGGAAAACCATCGACCCGAGCCTTGCAGGCTCTGGAGACGAGCGGCGCGCTTGAGCGCCTCAGGCTGCGCCTGGGATCGCTTGTTGACCTGCTTGGGATCACGGTCAGCGCCAAGCAGGAATCGGATCTCAGCGCATTGCGGGCACGAACCGAGGCGATCGTCGAACAGGTCGTGCACGATCTTCAGATTCTCGATCCAGCGTGGCGCATCACGGTCGCCGATGCAGCATCGAAGATGCGGCGCGAGCTGGCGGAAGAGAGCGGTTTGATCGATTTGCGCCAGCGCGAACTGGCCGTAGCCGCGGATGGTGCGCGTTTGCTCCAGGAAAGCGGGTCCGCCTCCCGCCGCGTCACCGCGGCCGTCGACCAACTCGTGCAGGACGCGAACCGTGGTATCCGCGACTC
>JBFGYN010000197.1:0-7511 GCA_041587415.1 Candidatus Competibacterales bacterium
AAGGACCCGGCCGCCCCCGTGTAGGAGCGAGCTTGCTCGCGAACCCGCTCGGTCGGGCCGCCCGTGCGCCAGCAACCTGGCTCCTACAGAGACTCGCCGGCCGGCAAGCATGAGATGTCTGCGCCGGACATCATGCGCCGACCTGCTCCGCCAACCAGGTTTCAATCAAATAGCGGGCGATGGAATCCCGGCGTGGCAACCGCAGCCCGGCGCCGGAATCCCCCCAATCGCCCGCCGCTTCGAGCTCGTCGACGCCAAACCAGCGGGCGTCTTCGAGTTCGTCCTGATCCACCTGGATTTTCAAGGTTTGGGCACTCGCCCAGAATCCGAGCATGAGCGAGGATGGAAAGGGCCATGGTTGCGATCCCTGGTAACGAATGTTGTCAACCTGAATTCCCGACTCCTCGAATACCTCGCGCGCCACGGCTTGCTCGAGACTCTCGCCCGGCTCGACGAATCCGGCCAGTGTCGAGAAAACACCCGGTGGCCAGCCCGCACGTCTTCCCAGCAGGCATTTTGCGGTTTCGCTGCCCTGGGCGCCACGCTCCGCCAGCATGATGACCGCGGGGTCCGTGCGCGGATAGGTCTGGTGCCCGCAGCTCGCATTCGTGCACTGTCGAACGTGTCCGCCCTGTCGGCTCTCGTTCGCGTGGCCGCAGCGAGCGCAGTACCGGTGAGTACCGTGCCAATGCAGGATAGCGCGCGCGTAGGCGAGCAGAGCGGCATCCTCGCGTGCCATGAGCGAACCAACGGTCCTGAGATCGACGAACTGGCCCCCGTTCGCGATGAACGTCGTCTGCTCGGCATGGCATTCCGAAATGTCGATGGCGAATACCGCCGTGCCGTTGTCCACGCCGAGAAACGCCGTTTCGGTGGCCGCGGCAAGCAGTTTTTCCACTGCCTCCGGGCGAACTGGGGCCACGGTCGGGTTCGTGGCGGCGCCGGTGACCAGATTCTTGGTTCGCCACACGGGAATGATTCGACTGTTCGAACCCAGGCACTCGTCCAGCCACGCCGTGTCCGCCCGGCGCTCCGCAGCGCGGTCCAGCCGACTGTGGGCATATTGAATGTACGGGCCCTGCCACGATGTCCGCATATCTGCACCTTGCTTTGAATCGGCCTTGGGTGTCGTATCGTAAGTTCAAACCATATGACACCGATCCACGCCTATGCTCGAACGCCTCGGACGATTGCTAGCGAAGTATTTGTCGAAGCCGGCTGGCCGCGGTGTCCCGGCTGCGACCAGCAAGCCCGGGCTGCTCGCGGCAACGCTCCGCAAGGGCGACGTGTTGCTCGTCGAAGGCGACAGTCGGCTCAGCACGGCGATCAAATACGTCACGCAGTCGTCCTGGTCTCATGCGGCGTTTTTCGTTGGTGGCGCGTTGGGCCCGCCCGCGAGCGGCGCGGACGCGCGAGTTCTGGTGGAGGCGGACGTCAACGAGGGTGTCCGGTCGATGCCGCTGGCAAGATACCAAAACTATCACACGCGGATCTGCCGGCCCGTGGGTTTGTCACCGACGGAGATCGACGCCGTCGTGGACTTCGTCGTTTCCCGGATCGGCCTTCAGTACGATCTCCGACACGTCCTCGATTTGGCGCGCTACTTGATTCAGCGCCCCCCTGTGCCCAACCGGTGGCGCCGGCGTCTGCTCGCCCTTGGCAGCGGCGACCCGACCCGTGCGATTTGCTCGTCACTCATCGCCCAGGCATTCCAATCGATTCGTTATCCGATCTTGCCCGACACCGTGGTGGAGCACTCCATCGACCCGCGAGGCGCCAGTTTCTACCGAGAAATCCTACACATCCGACATCATAGCTTGTTTGCGCCCCGGGACTTCGACGTCTCGCCGTATTTTCAGATCGTCAAGCCGACCATTGAGCAAGGTTTCGACTTTCATCGGCTCACATGGAGCACACCGCCGGCTCGGTTTGGGCCTTACGAGTCTTGAACGAGCGGCGCGGATCAGGCGTCCGGCCCATTCCACAGCAGTCGGTCAAGATCCACGTTTCCGCCGGACAAGACGATGCCCACTTGCTTGCCCGACACATTGAGCCGCTTTTCCAGTAGCGCGGCCAGGGGCACGGCAGCGGAGGGCTCGACAACGATCTTCATGCGCTCCCAGATCATGCGCATTGCGCGCACAATGCTTTCCTCCTCCACCGTGACGATCTGGTCAACCAGATCCCGAATCATGGGAAACGTCTTGTCCCCCAGCGAAGTTCGGAGTCCGTCGGCAATGGTCTTTGGATTCTCGACCGGGATGAGCCGCCTCTCGCGATGCGATCGACAGGCGTCGTCGGCGCCCGCAGGCTCTGCCGCGACCATCCTGCTGCCAGGCGACAGCGCGCGTACGACGATCGCCGTACCAGCGGTCAGCCCGCCACCGCCTACCGGCGTGATGACGACATCCAGGTGAGACAGGTCGTGCAGTAGTTCCAGTGCTGCCGTGCCTTGTCCGGCGATGACTCGCAGGTCGTTGTAAGGGTGGATGACGGTTGCCCCCGTCTCCCTCACGAGATCCCGAAGCGTACGCTCCCGGGCTTCCAGAGTGGGATTGCAGAGCACCACGTTCGCCCCGTATCGGGCCGCCGCAGCAAGCTTTACTCGGGCACTGTTTCTAGGCATGACCACGTGCGCAACGATACCGCGGCCGCGTGACGCCGAGGCCAGTGCCGCGGCGTGGTTACCGGACGAATGGGTCGCGACGCCCCGCGCCGCAGATTCTGCGTGCAATTGTCGCACGGCATTCGTAGCGCCCCGAATCTTGAAGGATCCGGTTCTTTGAAAGTTTTCGCATTTGAAGAACAAGCTTGCGCCGAGCTCGGCATCGATTGAGCGCGAGGTAATCACCGGTGTACGGTGGACGCGTCCCGCAACGCGACGCGCGGCGGCACCGATGTCATCCAGCGTTGGAAAAGCTGCGAGCGCGCTCACCGGCGCGCCAAGAGGGGAGAATTGTCAACCAGCTCGCCGTCGATGACGGTGTGCAGCATGGAGTAAGGAACTGCCCAAACGCCTGCCGACGTCTTGATCTTCGCGCGCTTCGGATTCAGTTTGATGACCGTGCCGGCCAGCTCACGCCCGTCTCGATCCATGAATCCGACTGTTTCGCCGATCTTGAGCGAAAGGCGGTCGACACCGGATTTGGACCTGGCAAGATCCGGGTTTGCACCCTGGACATTCAGTGTGTAGAGCGGAATTTCCCAAAGTTTGTCGGTTTCCAAATCCTGCACCGTGGCCCGAGTTTGTCTGACTTCAAGAATTCGTACCGGCGTCAGGCGATTTTTTCGTTCGTCAAAAAAGGACACGGCCATACCCGGCCGCACCTGCTGCTTGAGGGCGATGAGGCGCGCAGGATCGTCCATCAGTTTTTCGATGGCTGCCCGGAGTCGGAACAGATCGAACAGCGAAGCCCGCTGCAGCGCGGACAGCACGAGGTTGTAGTCCATTGCTCATTGCCTATTTTTCAAGTTCTCGACGACGTGATGGATTCGCTTTCGAATTTTGTTGAACGTGTTTTCCGCCCATGCCTCCAGGGCGGGCAAATACCGAGCGTCGCCCGAGGCCTCGATTCGTTCCAGTAAGCGCAGTACGACTTGCCGATTCAGGTCATTCAGCCATGCGAGGTCTGGCGCCGTTTCGCCGGCAGCAATCAAATTATCCACACGCCCATGAATCTCCACCGCGAAAGTCTCCCTCTCGATTTCCCAGCCGCGAGGTGCATACACCAGCAGCGGTAGACGGTAATCGTACTCGATCGCCAGATACTCGTTGAGAATGAGCCAGTCAATCCGCGCCAGGATCTCTTCTCGGCTCAGGCTGCGGAGCGAGCCGTGGGCGGGCGAGTTCTCCAGGCCGCGCTCAAGAATCTGATTGTCCCGCGAACCCTTCAAGAGCTTCGCCAGCAGAGAGCGTCCACCCCGCATGATGAGGTCGTCCGCGCCCCTCAGGATGGTGACGATTTCATCGGACGGCAGATCCCTGATGTCACCCGCATCCAGGTGGACGGGAACACGACGAACTTTCCTGCTCATGGCACAGGGTCCAAACGACAC
Organism: Candidatus Competibacterales bacterium; assembly: GCA_041587415.1. Classification (GTDB taxonomy): domain Bacteria; phylum Pseudomonadota; class Gammaproteobacteria; order Competibacterales; family JAHEDQ01; genus JBFGYN01. The sequence continues at coordinate 4,057 of JBFGYN010000197.1, forward strand.
TCTCTCGGCGGAGACGCCGTGGCATCCTATCAGGCGTGTCGCCCCGCTGGGAGCGAGAACCGCGATTCTGTGCGAGCGACCGTTCGTCGCTATACTCTAGGACGATCCGCGCCCCAGCCAGAGCAGGATAAATCCTATGGAAATCAGAGCAGCCGTGCTCGACGCAATGGGTGTCGAGCCACCGTACGAGACGTCCAAACCCTTGTCGATCGAGGCGGTGGACCTCGCGGGCCCGGGCACCGGCGAGGTGCTCGTCAAAGTCGAGGCGGCGGGACTCTGCCATTCCGATTTGTCCGTGATCGACGGCAACCGTCCGCGACCGACGCCGATGGTGCTCGGGCACGAGGCGGCGGGTGTGGTGGAGGAGGTGGGCCAGGGCGTCGACGATCTGCGCCGTGGTGACCACGTGGTGATGGTGTTCGTCCCGAGCTGCGGCCATTGCCTGCCCTGCGCCGAGGGTCGGCCGGCACTCTGTGAACCCGGTGCGTCGGCGAACGCGGCCGGAACCCTTTTGTCAGGCGAAAGGCGGTTGAGGCGCGGGGGCGAGCTGGCAAACCATCACCTGGGCGTCTCCGGCTTCGCCGAGTTCGCGACCGTGTCGCGGCGCTCCTTGGTAAAGATCGACCCCGAACTGCCGTTGGATCATGCGGCCCTATTCGGCTGCGCGGTGCTGACAGGTGTTGGCGCGGTGGTCAACACCGCCCGTGTGGTCCCGGGTTCAACGGTTGCGGTCGTGGGCCTCGGTGGCGTCGGCCTCGCGTCATTGCTAGGGGCGATCATGGCAGGCGCCAGCCGCGTCGTGGCAGTAGATCTCGCCGACGACAAGCTCAATTTGGCTCGGCAACTCGGAGCAACTGACTGCTTCGTTGCCGGCTCCCCGGACTGCGTGGCGAACGTGCGCGAGGCAACGGCGGGCGGCTTGGACTATGTGTTCGAATTGGCGGGATCGGTCAAAGCGCTCGAGCTTGCGTACCAGATTACCCGCCGTGGTGGCACGACGGTAACCGCCGGGCTCCCGCACCCAAGCCACACGATCGCCATTTCACCGGTAAGCCTGGTTGCCGAAGAACGGACATTGAAGGGAAGCTACATCGGCACATGCGTGCCAATGCGCGATCTACCTCGGTATATCGCATTGTTTCGCGAAGGCCGATTACCCGTGGATCGGCTGATGAGCGGTCATTTGACGCTCGACGAGATCAACCTGGGTTTCGATCGCCTTGCGCAAGGTAAGGCAATTCGTCAGGTCATTAGGTTTTGAGCTGGATTTGATACGTTCCCGTATCGATGCCGTGTGGAATAGGTTCGGAGTGTAAGCACTGCGGCAACCTGAAATTCTCGAGTGAAGCGCGGTACTTAGCTAAGAGTCTCTGACGAGGTGCGTGTGTGCTTGCTGCTTTCGTCACCGGGCAGCAGTGAGCCCGAGTACCGCGATTGGCCCGGATATTTCATCAGGGCGGCTGCGAATTCCGCCAGCATCCGGGGTTCCTCATGAAGTATCCGGGTTAGGCTCTGTTCCCGGCCTCGCGGCCGTCACCGCTGAGGCCGTGTTTGGACAGGCCCGCCTGCTGCCTCTGTATGGGCAAAACAAGTCTGGAGGCCGATGCGAGGGCGCGCGCCGATCCGAAACCGCCATCGGGGCGAGCAGCCAAATCTGTCATCCGAGCGCTCACGCCACCGGCCCGGAGCATTCGACGGCGCTGCCCAGGAACCGCGGAGAGCCGTCTTCGCACACGTGGCGCACCACATCGATATCGAGACGAATCGTTCACGCTTGCACTCGATAGAGTCGAACCGGTCAGCTACGGTGAAATCGTTTCAATAGTAGAAGGACCAGCGGCGCACTCGCGATGATGAGCGCGATGCGAAAGAGATGGTGAAACGCGACAAACGCGGGATCGATGTCCAGTGCCAGGGCGATGGCTGACATTTCGGCGACGCCTCCTGGAGCGAATGCCAGCAAAGCGGCCCAGAAGTCGAGCTGCAGCCAGTAGTGGTAGACGGCTGCGCCCGCGAGGCTTGCCGCAAGCAGTGCGCCCACGGCCAGGAGCGTCTGGGCCAGCAACCGCAGGACCTCCGCGATGGTGACGCCGGAAAACCGGGCGCCGATGCTCGATCCCAGAACGACGAGCGTCGCGTCCAGAGCCACGTCCGGTAACGGCGTGACGACCCAGCCGCTTAGGTGCAATCCAGCGCTGGCCAGCATCGATCCCATCACCTGTGGCGCGGGAAGCCGCAGGCGGACAGCGACCCAAACGCAGGCCAGCACGCCCGCGAGGAGCAGTAGCAGATCCCAACCCAGCTCCGGTGTCGGGGCCGAAGACTCGACGCTTGCAACCCCCGCCGATGCACCGGAGGCGAGCACGACGAGCGGCGGAAGTGCGAGCACGACCATCGCGACCCGCAGCGACTGCACCAGTGCGATCCTGCGTTCGTCGCCTCCGGCCTCGGTACCCATTACGATCATGCCCGACATGACCCCGGGCGCGGCTGCGAACAGCGCGGTGATCGTATCCATGCCGCGGGAACGGTAGAACCATGTCGTGAGCGCGGTGGCGACAACGGTAAAAAGGCCGAGCCCGGCCAGACTCACCGGCCATTCGGCGACGCGGTTCAGCACATCGGGTGAGAATGACCCGCCGAGAACCATTCCCAGCACGACGTGGCTCGCGGCTCTCAGTCGGTTCGGTATGGCGACCCGAACCCGAATTGCCTGGGCGACGAGGTTGGCCGCCAGCGGACCGAGCATCCAGGCAAGAGGCAGCCCGAGCGCATGGAAAAGAGTACCGCCAATGATGCCGACCAAGAGCGCATGTACCGCGGGCACAAGCTCAGATCGGCGATTGTTACGGTTCTTGGCCAAGTCTGTTCCCTAAGACGTCGTCGTGCCGTTTACAACACCCTGTTGGTCAGCGATGAGTACGTGCCGCGGAATCGATACCGCCTCATCGAGCTATTGAACGAGAGGCCCCACACGTTTTTCGGGAAATTGGGTACCTTCGATCCGTCGGCGAGCGGCATCGGCTATCTCGCACTCACCCAGGACACCGAACAATCACCGGTCATACTGGAACTCACCGGGGCGCTCGGCCAGAGCGGCGTGCAGCTCTTTCGAAATTCGCGGGATATGCTTGACGAAGTTGCCGCGGGCCAGCTCTTAGTTGCCTACAACGTTAACGGGGCGTACGCCTTCTCCCGAGCACGAACCGATCCCCGGCTCGGCGTCGTCCTGCCGGAGGACTACAGGCTCGCGATCTCCCGCACCGCAATTGCGCCGAAAACGACGGACCACCCCGAGTTGGCGTTCCGGTTCGTCGACTATTTACTGTCGGAACCCGGCCAGCAAAACCTGGCGGGCCCCGCAGGCCTGTTCGCGAGCGGTTCCGGGCGGCCAGGGGACCGAAGCGGGCTAGCGCACCATTACACCAGTCGGAGCGTTTCATGAGCCCGAGCGG
>JBFGYN010000198.1:0-7452 GCA_041587415.1 Candidatus Competibacterales bacterium
AGGAGACGCCCCGCTGACATGCAATGAACGTCCGGGACGGTACACCAGATGCCGACCGGCACGAAACGGCCGGGCAGCGCAACTGGCTGATCGCCGCGGAGAACTTCAACCAGTGCTGTTACTTCAAGGTCGAGCACCGTACTGTATCTCCGGGCGTCGACAATTTCGATCACTGCGTCGCCTCGGTCAGCCAACTGTCTAGGGAGGCCCTCCGTGTCTGACACCCATCGGTCCATGCGCGCCGTCGTCCTCACCGGTCACGGCGGATTCGAGAAGCTGGAATATCGCGAGGATTGGCCCGTTCCCGTGCCGGCGGCCGGCGAGGTGCTGATTCGGGTGGGTGCCTGCGGTCTGAACAACACCGACGTCAATACGCGCACGGCCTGGTACTCGAAGGGTGTGACCCACGCCACCACCGGCGAGGCCTTCGAGTCTTCGAAGGACGACGACGGGACATGGGGCGGCGCACCTATCACGTTCCCACGCATCCAGGGTGCGGATGTCTGCGGCCGAGTCGAGGCACTTGGTGATGGTGTGGAGCCAGACCTGCTGCAAGAGCGGGTGTTGGTGGATACCTGGTTGCGGGATTGGGACCACCCCGACGATCTGGACAAGTGCGGGTATTTCGGTTCCGAATGCGACGGCGGTTTCGCGGATTATACGACCGCGGATGCCCGCAATGTTCATCCGATCCACAGCGACCTGTCGGACGCGGAGCTGGCAACTTTCGCGACCTCTTACGTGACCGCCGAAAACCTGTTGAACCGCGCCCGGGTGGCCGCCGGCGACAGCGTTCTCATTCCCGGCGCTTCCGGGGGGGTGGGCTCGGCATTGATTCAGCTCGCCAAACGACGCGGGGCCATGACCATTGCCCTCTGCGGCGCATCCAAGGCCGAGGCGGTGAAGGCCATCGGCGCCGACCACGTGCTGCCGAGAACGCCCGGCAATCTCAAGGCCGCGCTCCGGGAAACCATCGGTCGTGACCAGGTATCGGTGGTGGCGGACGTGGTGGGCGGCCCGCTGTGGCCGCAGATGATCGATGTGCTGGCCCGCGGCGGCCGTTACACTTGTGCCGGCGCCATCGCGGGACCCATCGTCAGCTTGGATCTGCGAACCTTTTATTTGCGGGATCTGACCTTCACGGGGGCGACCATCGTGCCGCCCGGCGTATTCGCCGACCTCGTCGGCTACATCGAGCGCGGAGAGATCAAGCCCCTACTGGTCGCGAGCTATCCCCTGGGCGACCTGGTCGAGGCGCAGCGTGCGTTCATCGCCAAGCGTCACGCCGGGAAAATCGTTGTCACAATGTAGGCTGTTATGAAGATCATCCGCATCACTGTCTGGCAAAAGACGCTTCCCCTGAAGCACCCGTACTGGCTTTCCGGGGGCAGGTCCAGGTTCGAGTCCCTGGATTCGACCTTCGTGCGGATCGATACCGACGAAGGCTTGGCCGGTTGGGGTGAAGGCTGCCCCTGGGGACACAGCTATCTGCCCGCCTTCGGCGCCGGCGCGCGTGCGGCCATGGCGTTGCTGGCGCAGGACCTGCTCGGCCAAGAGCCCGGTGACATTGCACGTCTCAACCGGGTAATGGACCGCACGCTGCCCGGTCATCCCTACGCCAAGTCGCCACTCGATATCGCTCTCTGGGACATCGCCGGGCAACGGGCCGGGCAGCCCTTGTATCGGCTCTTTGGCGGCGCCGAGGGCGAGGCAGTGCCGGTCAACAGCTCGATTGCAACCGGGGTTCCGGCGCAGATGGTGGCCTCGATCGAAGCGGCCCGCGCCGAGGGGTATCGCAGTCACTCCGCCAAGATTGGCGGCAGTGACCCAACCGCCGACATCGCCCGAATCGACGCCATCGAGGCGTCGCGTCGACCGGACGAGTCGATTACCTACGACGTCAATCGTGCCTGGACGCCGTCTCTCGCGATCGAGGTCATGAATGCCGTCCCGACACGTGGCTGGTTCGAGCAGCCGTGCGAGACCCTCGATCAATGCCTGCACGTCCGCCGCCGTGTGGAGCAGCTGATCCTCCTCGACGAGTGCCTGCAGAGTTTCCAGGATCACCTCGCGGCGTGGCGGCACGGCGCCTGCGAGGGCGTGAAGGTGAAGCCTAACCGCCTCGGCGGCCTCACGAGAGCACGCCAGGTTCGCGACTTCGGGCTGGCAGTCGGCTGGCGCATGCACATCGAGGATGTCGGCGGCACCACGATTGCCGATACGGCGGCTCTGCACTTGGCCTACGCGACCCCGGAAGAGAACCGGCTTGCCTCCTGGCTTTGCCAACGCCATCTCGCGGACGACCCGGCGCCGGGGCATGGGGCAAGGAATCAGGGCGGTTGGGTATTCCTTCCGGATGCACCGGGATTGGGCGTGGCGCCGGACCAGATCTGGCTCGGAAAGCCTTGGGCGGTATTCGGAGAACCGGGCCCGTGAAGCGGGGCCGCTGTGTCGTGTCCGGTGTGCGCCGCTCGTTCTCGACGGCCCACGGGGAGGCGGCACTCAGGGGCACTCTGCGCATCCCGGACGCGGCCTGCCGCGTGTTTCCGAGCGAACCTTTCCGCCCGGGCGACCGGGTCGCTATGATGGCGAGCTAAAGCGGTCCGTCATGGGCTCCAGGGGGCAGGATCATCATGTATATCACCTCGTTCTACGCGGCGATCCTCGCCCTGCTTTTCTTCGGACTCAGCATCCGCACGCTGCACTTGCGCCGCACGCTCGAGATCGCCATTGGCGATGCGGGCAACCCGCAGATGCTGCGGGCGATGTGCGTCCACGGGAACTTCGCCGAGTATGTGCCGCTCACGCTGTTGCTGCTGTTCATGCTGGAGTCCGCCGGCGCCCACTACGCTCTGCTTCATGGCTTGTGCCTCTGCCTGCTCGCAGGCAGGCTTTCCCATGCGTTGGGTGTCAGCAAAGTGGCGGAGAACTTCAAATTTCGGGTGTTTGGCATGGCAATGACATTCACCGCCCTCGTGGCCGCGGCGGCGAGCCTGCTGATGCGCTCCATCGGCCGGCTCGTCGCATGAGCCGGTCGAGAATGGCCGTGGCCGTCCCGGCACGTGTGCCGTTCCAACAGGTTGCGGGCTAGGGCCGCCCCTATGACACGCACACGAGAGAATTCGGACCAGCCGATTGGCTTTGCCGTCCCCGGGTGGAGGCCGCCGGGCCGGCCGTCACGGGAGCCGATGGTCGGTCGGTTTTGCCGAGTCGAGGCCCTTGATCCCGACCGCCACGCCGCCGATCTGCATGCGGCCAACTCCCTCGATCCGCAGCAACGCATTTGGACCTACCTGCCCTACGGCCCATTCAACACCTTTGACGCCTATCTCGAGTGGATGCATGGGAGCTGCCTGGGCGAGGATCCGCTGTTTCACGCCATCATCGATTTCGGCGCAGAGAAGGCGGTTGGCGTGGCGAGCTATCTGCGCATCGACCCGGCGAACGGCTCGATCGAGGTGGGACACATCAACTACGCACCGGTGCTGCAGCGAAGCCCGGCGGCGACGGAATCCATGTATCTGATGATGAAGCGGGTCTTCGAGCTGGGTTATCGGCGCTACGAGTGGAAGTGCGATGCGTTGAACGGGCGGTCTCGTGCCGCCGCGCAGCGCCTCGGATTCTCGTTCGAGGGTATCTTCCGGCAAGCAACCGTGTACAAAGGCCGCAATCGCGATACCGCCTGGTACGCGGCGATCGACTCGGAATGGCCTGCTCTCGAGCGCGCGTTCCGCCGTTGGCTGGATCCGACCAATTTCGACCAGCACGGCCAACAGCGGCTCCGCCTGACGGACTTGACCGCGCCCGTACTCGTGCGATGTGGGTGATCCGCGGCGAAAGCGCGGATGACGAAGCGGCCATCCATCGCGTCACCGCTGCAGCCTTCGAAACCCCGGCCGAGGCGAAGCTGGTCGACGCGCTGCGCCAGCAAGCGGCACCCATTGTCTCGCTGGTGGCCCAGGATTCGCGTGTAATCGTCGGGCACATCCTATTCTCGCCCGTCGCCTTGTCAGCTAATCCGGGCATCAAGGTGATGGGTCTGGCCCCGATGGCCGTTATACCCGAACGGCAACGACAGGGTATCGGCACGGCCCTCGTTTGCGCCGGGCTCGAGGAGTGCCGAGAGATGGGGGTCGGTGCGGTGGTTGTACTGGGCCACCCGTCGTATTACCCGCGTTTCGGATTTCGCCCCGCCTCTCGATTCGGACTTCGCTGCGAGTTCGACGTCGAGGACTCGGCATTCATGGCGATCGAGCTGCAAGCCGGCGCGCTGGACCGCCGGCCCGGCGTGGTGCGGTATCATCCTGCGTTCGGTAACTTGTGACAGCCAGGTGTTGATCCGCTACCGGCTCAATGGGTTGCTGGCGTTAGGCAGACAAAGAGGGTCAAGCATTGCGAGCACGCCAAGCTAGGGATATGGCCGCCTACAACCGGTGGATGAATCGGCGCCTGTACGACGTTTGCGCCGATCTGTCGGACGCCGAGCGGCGAGCCGATCGCGGCGCATTTTTCCGATCGATACACGGCACCCTGAACCATCTGCTGCTTGCCGACAAGGTCTGGCTAGGCCGGTTCACGGGGGAGGCATTTTCGGCTGACAGCCTGGATCAGGAGCTTTTTGCGAGATTCGACGATCTCAGAGCGAGTCGCGAAGACACCGACGAAGAAATCTTCGATTGGGCGGACGGGCTGAGCGCCGGTGAGCTGGATTCAACGCTCGAGTACACCAGCATGGTCGATCCCGCCCCCCGTCGTTGCGAGATGTGGTTGGCAGTCGCGCATTTTTTCAATCACCAAACCCACCATAGAGGTCAGCTGACAGTGCTCTTGAGCCAGTGCGGAAAAGACTATGGCGTGACGGACCTGGTCTGGTTGCCTGAGGCGGTGGCGAGAAATGCGCGCTGAGCCGCAAAGACGCCTGGAGACTCCGGGCTTCGGCGCAGTGCCCCCGCCCGTGGATTCGGGCCCCGGACTCGCGCTCTCATCGTGACGCCCCGTGGCGGACAACCCTGGAACCCCGCGCAGTACGCCCGCAACGCACGGTATGTCTCCGACCTCGGAATGCCTGTCATCGAGCTGCTGGCGCCTCGGCCGGGCGAACGCATATTGGACCTGGGTTGCGGCGACGGTGCCCTGACCACCAAGTTGGTCGATCTGGGTTGCAACGTGATCGCGGTCGATTCCAGTACCGAGATGGTGCGCGCGGCCAAGTCCCTCGGTTTGGACGCCCGCGTCGCCGACGGGCAGTCCCTCGCGTTCAACGCTCAATTCCACGCCGTCATCTCCAACGCCGCGTTGCACTGGATGAAAGAGCCCGAGGCCGTGATCGACGGTGTTTGGCGGGCGCTGAAACCCGGCGGGCGCTTCGTGGGTGAATTCGGCGGCTACGGGAACCTCGCGACCATCGTAACCGCCCTCGAGTCCGCGTTGTCGGCGCGCGGTGTCGTGGTACCGAGCCCATGGTTCTTCCCGCGCCCCGAAGAGTACCGGGAACTTCTGGCGGGCCATGGCTTTAGCGTTGAGAGCATTGCCCTGATACCCCGCCCGACACCGCTACCCGGAGACCTGAGCGACTGGCTAGAGACCTTCGCCCAAACGTATCTCACTGCCGTGCCTGAAACAGAGCGAGGGGCCATCGTGTCCGAGGTGGCCCACCGAATTCGGCCTGCTCTGTGCGATGCGAACGGGAGCTGGCAAGTCGACTACGTACGCCTCCGTTTCGCCGCGAGAAAACCGACCACCACAGCCTCCCGCCCAGAATCCGGGGCTGCGCCCGATTCCGTTCAACCAGTCGGTGAATTTTCCGAGCTGAAGTCCTAGCGCTTTGCACAAAGTTGCTGTGACCCGCCATACAGCCGACCGCCCACCTGGGGCATATCGTTCCATCGTCGCGACGTTCGACGTTGCGACAGTGCACCTCACCCGAACACATTCGACGGAGCAAGGACGATGAATGCGCGAAGTCATGAACCTCACGATATCCAGATTCTCGATTCCAAGGATTGGGGCAAGGTCTCCGGTGGAATCATCGAGGCGATCGAGCCCGGCGATGAATTTTTGACGATCTACGAGCGCTATCTGAAGTCGATGGAAGGCATACCGATTGTGCCGCTCGACAATCCTCTTGAACGCGGACGGAAATGACTCGACCTACCCCCCCCCTATCGGAGGGCGCAAGTAACGGCCAATCAACGGGGTAGCGGAAACCCCGTTGATTGGTCCGGTACAACGGGCCGGGACAAGTGGCACCGGCGTGGACCCCGCGCGCATCAACCGGCGCGAAGCGGCCCCCTTTGACATCGTACTGAGAAGAATTATCATCTGCCGGAACAGACGCTTGACTCAGGCCGAACCAATGGGTGATCGCACATCAGAGTTCGTGCGCGGTTCCGACGCGATGCAGCGCGCGCTGGTGTCCGCGGGAATTCGCCCCACCCGCCAGCGATTGATCATCGCGTCCATCATGCTGGGCAAGGCACAGCACCTTTCCGCGGACCAGGTCATGGCCATTGCCAACCGACAGGACCAGTGGGTCTCCAAGGCAACGGTGTACAACACACTCAGCCTGTTCGCTCGATCGGGGCTGCTGCGTGAGGTCATCGTCGACCCCAATCGCGTCGTCTACGACTCCAATTCCAGCGAGCACCACCACATCTACAACGAGGACGACGGCTCGCTCATCGACATCGACTTGGACGGCGTCAAGCTCGAGGGCCTGCCCCCCCTCCCGGCAGGAACGGAAGTGCACGGTGTGGACGTGATCGTGCGCGTCAAAGCTAGGCGTTGAATCTGCGCCCGATCGGTTGTCCGCCGCCCAGGCGATGCCTATACTTGCCCCCGAAATTGCCGGAATAGCTCAGTTGGTAGAGCAACTGATTCGTAATCAGTAGGTCCGCAGTTCGAGTCTGCGTTCCGGCACCAATAAATTCAACGCTTTCGCATTTCGCAAACAGTCTCTAGGCTCGCAATAGGCTCCTATTGAACAGCTGAGTATTCCCGCCACCGCTTCGAGTTTATGCGAGGCTGGGAAGCAGAAAGCCGTGGAACGGTCGGAGGACGTGTAGCGACTCGCGAATCAACTCGGAGCACGCGGTGACAACAGGTCCACAGCGTTCCTCGTCGTCGCCAGATGTACCGCTTCTGGCAGGTAACAGGGAGGCATTGCTTTTCTCTCCACTTGTAGCCTAACGGCGCGGCGCCTCCGGTAGGCTTGCCGAGCTTGGCACGGATTGGGACAGATCCTACAACGCACTCGGAGAATTCCTCCCGTTCCCACTGAGCCATGGCGGCGATCATCGTGTAGAAGAGACGGCTGGCTGGTGACGTGGTGTCGATCGTCTCTTACAGCGAGATTAGGTCAGCGTGGGAGTCCTGGAAGAGGTCGGGGATCTCCACGAGTTCTTTCGTACCTGGGTTCTACCGCGTTTCCACGGACGGTTTGAAAACGGGGTA
>JBFGYN010000199.1:0-7449 GCA_041587415.1 Candidatus Competibacterales bacterium
GCACGACGGACATCGCTTACCCCGAATTGCTGCGACAGCTCGGCTCCGGCATGGCGTCACGGATCATTGAGAGCTCGTTCCAGCGGGAAATTTGGCAACGAGGTCCACCTCGTGCTTACCTCGGCGAATACGGACAGGCAGCCAGGTTCCCGGCACTAGTCGGCGAACGGTCGCGATAAGCTGGCTGCTGCGATCGAGTCGTTGGCCGGCCGCTGTCAGAACCAAGTCGCCCGCTTGGATCCCGGCGCTCTCGGCAACGCTCCCAACGACAACCTCCGTTACCACCACGTCCGTCCCATTGTCCGCCAAATAGACCCCCAATTGCGGGCGGGATCCGCGATCTGGCAGCCAGGCGGGAACCGTGAACAAGGCGTCCGCCACGTCTGGCGCTTCCTCTTCACAATCCTTACCGACTTCCGTGGGCACCAGCGTCCCGACATCGTCCACGCCCATTGCCGACAATTGATGGAGCACGCCGAACCCATGGACCACATGTGCCCTGCCCATGATCCCGACGACCAATTCTGCACGGTGCCGAATGCGGCCCTCGACCATGCCCTGTGCGAATGCACGGTCCCAGGTCAATTGTGCCTCGACGAAGCGCTCGAAATCGACGTTCCCGGAAACCTCTGAAATACCGTTGGCGGCCGATTGCGGCACCTTTTCCACGGCAGTCGCCGTTCGGTGGCGAGTGACATGCTGCCGCGCATAAACGTCGGCGAGCAGACTGCGATACCCCTCCCTGGCCGCGACCGGATTCCCGAGACCCGCACGATCAACCATTGGTACTGCGTCCCAGCCGATACGGCGCACGCGGGAAACGAGTTCCCGCTCGACGTTCAGCGCCACCGCCGGAATGCGGTTCAAGCGTTGGAAGTGGAGCAAGGGCAGGTACAGCCCCGCATCGTAGCCCCACACCCGGTCCCACTCGAGCAGGCGGAGGAAATCTTGCTCGGAGAGTTCCCCGCCCACCCACCGATCGAGCACAGGCTGCTTCGATCTTGGAATCATCTCAAACCCGACCACCATCGAAGCATTCGCTGCGTAAAGCATGGCGAGTGTTTGAAGCTGCCATCGGTGGTGCTCTGGATTCGGGTGCGATTCGCCCAGGAGTACCGAAGATCTTCGCGCCATGTCCTCGATCACTGTCCCGGGACTCAGCGCTCGTCGTCCCGCTGGCTCGATCCAAACACCGGGATGTGCGCACACGTCGATTTCGTTGGCACTCATCGTCCTTAGAGGCGGATCGGGCCCGGCGCAGGCCGCGATGACCGACAAGGGGAGAGCAACCAGAATTGGCATCAATGCGCACCGCCGGCGCGCGATATCCATGGGCATTCGCATACTCCAGAATAACCGATGTCCTGCGTCAATTTCCCACCCGACTTAACGAGGGCGCGCTGATCAAGCCACAATTTCCGTCCGGCGGGCTGAGCAGCCGCCGCTATTTCGTGGAAAGGCTTTTTTTCAACGCTTCTCAGCATGTCCAAGGCGAGCAGAGAATGACAGAATTCGTGTCTGCATCCGGCACGGGAATCGACTATGCACAATTTGACCGGTCACAAGGTTGGGTTCATCGGCCTCGGACTGATGGGGCGTCCCATGAGCCTCCAGCTCCATCGCGCCGGCGCCCGGGTCGTTGTCCACAATCGAAGCCGGGGAGTGGTCCATGCGCTGTCGGCCCTCGGCCTTCAGGCTGCCGAGTCTGCGCAGCAGGTAGCCGAGCAGTCGGATACGATCGTTCTGATGTTGAGTGACACCATGGCCGTGCGAGAGGCCCTGTTCGGGCGCAACGGCGTTTCAGAGGGCCTGAGATCGGGGCATCTGCTCATCGACATGGGAACCACGGGCGCACTCGAAACCCGTGAGTTTGCCGAGATCGTCATGGCCCGGGGCGCGGAGTTCGTCGACGCACCGGTCTCGGGCGGTGTCGTTGGGGCCGAAGCAGCAGATCTGACCATCATGGTGGGAGGCAGCGACACCGCGTACGACCGGGCAATACCGCTACTGAGTTGCCTCGGAAAGCGGATTACACGCGTCGGGGATGTCGGTGCCGGACAGGTTGCCAAGGCGGCGAACCAGGTCATTGTCGGACTCACCATAGGCGCCGTCGCGGAAGCCTTCTCCCTGGCGCGGGCGGCGGGCGTGGATCCATCGAAGGTACAACAAGCTCTGAAGGGTGGATTCGCCGATTCCCGCATCCTCGAACTCCATGGAAGGCGAATGATCGAACGGAATTTCGCACCCGGCGGAAAGGTCGTGACCCAGCGTAAGGACATGCGTCAAGCGCTGGAACTCGCCGCGACGCTGGATCTCGAGCTGCCGGCGACAGAGCTGAACGAGAGGCTGTACGAGCAGCTCATTCAGCAAGGTGGCGGCGAGTTGGATCACAGCGCCTTGATCAAAGTCATCGAGAAGCCGGGCTAACCCAAACATTGCATTAGGAACGGGAATGTTCGCCGAGCGCTTCCAGAGCAGCCTGGATGCGACGTGGCGGCCGCGGGTGATCGCCCAGGCCGCAAGCCGATCCAGCGCCATTCTGAAGCGGAAAGCACGGCCGTAGCCGCCGTTTCCGCGAACAACACGCTGGCCGGCCCCGCGGGCGAGCGAGCGCCGTGACAGCACCAACACGGCGGGTACTGTCTGTACCGCGGCATCAAACCTAGAATTTCGCCATGAATCGTCGACGCAGCATGACAATCTCGGCCTTTCTGGTGCGACGCCAAGCCTATTCGGGCTAGTCTGTCGATCAGCCCTGGTACAACCTTCGAATTTGGCTCTGAGACGAGGCTGAGCTTGCCAGGAGTCTGGTTCAATTCAGCTTTCACTGATCAAGGCAGGGACACAGGGTACGCGTTCTCAAGGTTTGCCATTTGGCGAAGCACGAACCGAAGGCTTGAATCGTGTTTAGAAAAGTTACCGTGCACTATCTGGAAATGACCGATCCGGCGGAACTCCGCTGGAAATCCGCTTCACGGGACGATCTGAAGATCCTCCAGGCCAAAATCCCGTGCCCGGAACTGAGCCGTTTCCTCTACTCCGCCGTCGGAGGTGATTGGTTCTGGACGGCACGACTCGTCTGGAACCGCCAACAATGGCTCGCGTGGCTGGACCGGCCGGAAGTCGAAACGTGGATTGCCTATCTGTCCGGAACCGCAGCGGGTTACTTCGAACTCGAATCTCAAGGCAATGGTGAGGTGGAGTTGTCCTATTTCGGACTGATTCCGCAGTTCATCGGCGCAGGAATTGGAGGTCAACTGCTGTCATTCGCAATCGAGCGCGCCTGGAAGATCGGGTCGAAACGGGTTTGGGTACACACCTGCTGTCTCGATCACCCCGCCGCACTCGCCAACTACCAAGCCCGCGGATTTCGAATTTACAAGGAGGAGACGTATCGAGCGAGCGTACCGGAGCGTCCACCGGGACCGTGGCCCGGGGCCAATTGACGCGGACAAGTCGAATCGCCGCTGCCGTACGCCGATTCCATCCCAACCCGATCCGGACCGCTCGGGCTGGCACCGGCACTCAAGGGATCAGGCGCAGCCGCCCCGAGGATAGCTCCAAGAGGTCTGCGAGGTCGACCAGCAACGTTAGGTACTCGCCGTCTCGCCAGCGCTCCACCATATCCCCGTAATGCGCAGACAGTGGATTCCCGGACTGCCCGGTCGAAATGATGAACCGGCTTTGGGCGGGATCTTCGAGATCGTACACTGCACGATATCCCGGACCGTGGCGGTGGGCGAAGGGCGAATCGGAGTTCGTCGGCTCAACGGGTCCGGGATAGCTGGCTCCTCGGTTCACCGTGTAATTCCCACCATCGGTCTCGATGGAAATGTCGAACAAGCTGCCGAGACCCGGCACGAGGTCGAAAAGGGGGTGCGGAAACCTGGCGCGATGCAGGGTTCCCCAGCGCCAGGCCTCGAAATCACCGGAGAACAGATTTCGGCCATCATCGAGGGCCCGCGCGAGCGAAGAATGCAAGGCATGCGCACAGGACTCGACGCGCTCGGTGGTGGTGATGTCGTCGCACCAGTGACCAAGCCCCGTCAGGACGTTGCGAACGACACGCGGATGAAGTCCAGCGTAGTCAGTGTAGTGCTCGCCGAGATCATCGAGAAACAAGGTGCGATTGAGCGCCCGCAACCAGAGGTAGAACAGCGCAGGCTCGGGTCGATCCCGCAGCATGTTTCCGTCCCACCGGCGAAGGGCTTCGAGCGCCCTTTCGGCCGCGGGCGAGTCGCCCGGGATTGCCGTCAGGAGGGGCAGCAGTTCAAGCGCGGCGCCGGATATGGTGTCTTTCTGGAGCGCCATGGCATCCGCAACCGAATAGCCATCGTTGCCAGGTACGTCGCGCCTGAGTCGACCGTCGATTCGCCGAGCCCGGTAGGGCGGCTCCCACTCCGCCCCGATAAAGAACGGGTAGCCGTCATCGACGAGGGCGTTATTCGCGTTCGCAATCCATCCATCGAGGGGATTGCTCACGAACGGGAGCTGTTCGTAGGGCACGTAGCCCGACCAGACAGGTGAAACATCACCACCATTGATGGGAAAGCGGCCGTCGTGGCGCGCACGAACCGGAACGCGGGCGGGGGATAGCAGCGCAATCACTCCGGCGGTGTCCGCAAACGCAACATTGAGCTGCGGGGAGGCAATGTGGCGCAGGGCGTCCCGTGCCTCCGACCAAGAATGCGACAGGCCGAGAGCGCGCATGGCATCGAGTGTGCGATCGCCGGGTTGCAACGCGGTAAAGACCAGCGCCGTTGCCCGATTCGGACCCACAAGCTCGGCCGCTTGAGGGCTCACGTCCGAGAGCAACGGCCCTGTGTGGGTGCTTCGCGCCGGGTGCACCACCTCACCACCGAACCTAACCCGAATTGTCTCCTGTCGGACCGAAACTGCCTTCCAATCGTCCCCTGCCCAGTAACGATCCGGATTGTCCGGATCCAGCGTTTCGATGACCAGGTCCTGCACGTCGCCGCCCGTGTTTGTCATCCCCCACGCGACGGAATCGTTCTGCCCCAGAACATGGAAGGGAAAGCCGGGTACGGTGCCGCCAATGATCCACCGGTCGCGAACCTGAATCCGGGCGAGATACCAGAGCGTGGGGGCATTCAGTGCAAGGTGTGGATCGTTGGCCAGTATTGGGGATCCGGTTTCGGTGTGCTCACCCGCTACCACCCATTCATTCGAGGCGCTGGTCTCCCCCGGCACAAGGTCGCCGAGGGGCCAGAGCCGCTGCAACTCTGCGCTGACGAACGGCGGGCGACGAACTGCGCGCTGGCAACGCTGGTCAGGCGGCACCGCCGGCCTGCACAGGGTCGCGGGCGCCGCACTCTGAACGGATCGCTCGGAATCGCGAGCGGAGCCGGTCTGCCCCGCCCGACGCGCGGGTGTCGAACCGACACCGGGCGGCTGGTGGACGTCGCTGGAGGAGGCATCGGAAATCGATTTCAGGCGGATGGAGTCCCACCCTTGGCGACGGTGACCCCCACCCAGTGTAATCGGATCGCTGGCATCGTAGTCCGGAAAAAGTTCCGCCAATCGGTCCGGCGACACCCGCGACAGCAGTCTTGCGCGCCTGAGTTCCGACTGATAGTTACCGCTCAGGATCAGAGCCATAGTCTTCACCCAGACGGCGGAATCGGCAGGCCGCCAGGGCTCCGGCTCGTGAAATGTGAGCTGGAACTCCAAGGGCAGCGGCTCCGATCGCGACGTGAGATAGTGATTCACGCCGTCGCTGTAAGCCTGCAGAGCGTCGCGGGTGGGGCCGGAAAGAGTGTCAACATCGGACTCCGCAGCCTGGTACAAGCCGAGTGTCCGCATGAATCGATCTAAATCCAGCGCGCCTTTGCCGAGAACCTCGGACACTCGTCCTTGACCCACCCGACGCTGCATTTCCATTTGCCATAACCGATCCCGAGCATGCAGATAGCCGAGCGCAAAATGCGCATCCTGCCAACTATCCGCGAACACATGGGGAATCGCATCCCCGTCGAACAGAATATTCACCTCCGCAGACAGTTCCTCGGCGCTGATCTCGCCCGAAAGCGGTGGGGTATCCAAATACAGCCACGCGAGAACGCCTGCGCCAACGGCAACGGCAGCAAGGACCAGACAGACCGAGAATGTGGCAACCCGCCATACTGTTCGCAACTGTCCCCCGAGATGTGGCGCCAGATTTCGATCGGCATAGTCTATCGTTTCCTTCAGGCCAACGGTCGCGATTTCGGGATGAACGAGTCAGGGGCACGTCATCACGACGTTCGGGTTGAACATGCGCAGAATTTTTCTCCGTCTCCCTGCCCAGAATCGCTGAAGCCTGCGGGCAGTACGGGAGTGGGCCCATGACAGCGTCGACCACGACAACGCGTTGCTGGTGGAACAGATCCAACGGATCACCGACCCCGATAAACGGGTGATTCACGTTGGCAGTCCGTCTCCGACCTTGGCGCCAGGCCTGCCCGTCGGTTACCTTATCGGCACAAGCCAACGCATTCGGGAAGCCCGCGTACAGCGCCGTCCGATGACCCGTCAGCCGCCAACGAGCAACCTGCGCACAGTGACGCTATACCGCGCCCAGGGTGATCACGACGCATTCGTCCGCCGCAAGGGTCACGCACGGAAAGACCGGTGGACAATCATTGGCCGTGCACGCGATCCCCATCTGCCCCATGCCGGCCGGCCGCCAACTTTCAGCGGCACAGCGATTTGCTTGGAAGATTCACCCGAAATGGAATTTCGGGTGCTGGACGCTGTCGCGGAATCCGAAGGCGTACTCATCGAACCGGGTGACCTGTGTTTCATGGCAGACCCACCGCCACGAGATTTTTTTCGACTCGGCTACGGGCCGCTTCCGTTGCAACGAAACGATTCGGCGATCGCAATTCCCGCGGAGCTTATCGACCACCTGGTCAACCGAAAACAGCGAATTTGAACAACCTCAACCACAGGCCTTAACCAGGCTGCAACAGGGAAACAAGAGTGTCCGATCAATCCCAAACCCCACTCGGTGATCTCGTCCTGCGCACGCTTGCCATGCCGGCCGACACCAACCCGGCCGGAGATATCTTCGGGGGCTGGCTCCTGGCACAAATGGACATCGCCGGCGGCATCGCGAGCAAACAACGCTGTAAGGGACGCACGGCAACCGTAGCCGTCGATTCCATGACGTTCCATCAGCCAGTTTTCGTAGGGGATGTCTTGTGCTGCTACGGACACATCGAGCGAATAGGCAGCACCTCCATTACCATCCGCGTGCAGGCCTGGGTGATCCGAGAGGACGACGACAAGGACCGCGTCAAGGTAACGGAAGGCCTTTTTACGTTCGTCGCGATCGACAACAATCGTAGACCAAGGCAGATCCCGGCTGCTTGACTCGTCGATACGACGTCGATTTCGCGGACGCACGGAAATCTGCTCTGCCGATCAGGCTTCGGCCGCTTCGTTACC
>JBFGYN010000200.1:0-7421 GCA_041587415.1 Candidatus Competibacterales bacterium
TACGTGGAAGCATCTGGCGTACGCCGACCAACCGGTGCCCATCGCCGGCGAGCAGACGATCTCCCAACCGTACATCGTCGCACTGATGACCGAGGAAGCGCGGATCCAGCGCCAGGCGAAGGTCCTCGAAATCGGCACCGGATCGGGCTATCAAGCGGCCGTGCTCGCGACACTCGTAGATCGGGTCTTCAGCGTCGAGATTATCGAGGCCCTTGGGGAAGCAGCGCGCAAGCGACTGCAACGCCTGGAATACGCAAATGTCACTGTGCGCGTCGGTGATGGCTACTACGGCTGGCCGGAAGAGGCACCATTTGACGCGATCATCGTCACCGCCGCTGCGAGCCATGTCCCGCCGCCTCTCATCGAGCAATTGAAACCAGGCGGGCGCATGATGATTCCAGTCGGAAACCGCTTCACCGTACAGCAGCTTATCTTGATCGAGAAAAACCTGGACGGCTCCTTGACCTCTCGTGCCATGTTGCCAGTGCGCTTCGTCCCGCTGACCGGTGGACAGGGCTGAAACACCGGTCTACGCGGCCGTTGGCCTCCTGAGCGCGACGGCGCTCGGGCTGGAAGTGTTGCTGTTACGGCTGTTCTCTCTCGCCCATTGGCCCTTCGTGGCCCACATGGTGATCAGCATTGCGCTGCTCGGTATTGGCGTAAGCGGCGTGGTAATCGCGTTCTGGCGCGAATGGCTGCTCCGCAACTTTGCTCAGGTGCTCCCAGTGTGCGGCTTGCTGCTCGGTGTCGCGGGACCCGTTTGTACGAGCCTCGCATTGAAGCTTCCGTTGACGCCCGAAGCCCTTGTCTGGGATCCCTTGCAGCCGGCTCTGCTCGGCGCAAGCTATCTGCTCCTGGCGATACCGTTCCTTTTCGCAGCGACCGCTATCGGCCTCGCCCTGATTCGATCCGGAGACCGTCCAGGACCGATCTATGCGGCGGATTTGTTCGGTGCGGGGCTCGGCAGTGTTGCGATACTGGCGCTGCTCGATTCCGTCCCCCCCGGTCGGGCCCTCGCACTGGTGGGCGCAAGCGGTCTTGTGGCCGGCGCCATCGGCTGGTTTGGACTCAATGATCGCAGCCGCCACGGGGCCTCGGTGTTCGTCGTGTTTGCTGCGGTCGTAGCCTTGGCGCCGGAGCCCTTGCTTCGGCCAAACCCTTCGGAGTACAAACCGCTTACGCAATATCTCAGGATTCCCGGTGCCATCGTCGTGGCGGAACGTACCGGCGCCGAGGGCGTGGTGACAGCGGTCGCCAACGAATCCGTGCCGCTCCGCTACGCGCCAGGAATGAGTTTCGTCGGCGGCCGCGAACCGCCGTCTCAGACTGCCGTTTTTCTCGACGCTGACAGTCTGCAGGCGGTCGATGCGGTTCCCGATCCGGCGTCCCTGGCATACCTGGACGCTTCTGCTGCTTCCCTGCCTTATCGGCTTCGCCCGCCAGAATCGGTTTTGGTGGTGTCGGCTGGGTCGGGTACCGAGGTGAACCGTGCGCTGCGCTCGGGCGCACGCAGAATTGACGCGTTGGAACCGAGTGCGGAAATCCTTCGGCTGATTCGCGACGACCTCCGAGCACCGCCATTGGCTGATCGCGGGAAGTCGGTCGTGAGCGTCTTTGTGACGGATGCGCGGCATTTACCGAATGCAAATATGGGCGGTTACGACCTCGTGGTCTACGCACTGCCACCTCAGACGAGCGGCCAACACCCAATGACGCCGGCTTTCGAGCTGACAGTCGAAGCGCTCCTCATGCTAGGGGATCGACTCAGCGGCAGCGGGATTCTGGCCATCAACCTGTGGATCGATCTACCCGCCCGGCGTGCGCTCCGGCTCCTGTCCACGGTTGCCGAGACACTCCGGCGTCGCGGAATCGCCGATCCAGCGTCCCATATCGCCCTTCTGCGGGGTTGGCAGACTGCCGTCATCCTGATGTCCAAGAGGCCCTTTTCGCCCGAGCAGATCGCTCGCGTTCGCACCTCTATGCAGGAGCTTGCCCTGGACGGGGTCCATTTCCCCGGAATTGATGCAGCCGAGACCAACCGCTACAACCGCCTGTCCACAGATTGGTTTCGTGAGGGCGCCAGCGCACTTCTTGGACCGCACCCCGACAGATTCATTCGCTCCTACAAGTTTCACTTGGAACCCATCACCGACGCGCGACCTTACCTGTACCACGACACCCGGTGGTCCACCCTTTTCGAAGGGCTTGACCTGAGGGAGTCGGGTGGACTCGCCCTGGTCCCTCCCGGATTACTGGTTCTCGTCGCGACCCTCGTCCAGGCGAGTGTTCTCGCGGCGCTACTCGTGCTGCTACCCATGGCCCTGACGTCCGGAAAGACGCCTGCTCTCGCGGGAGACCCTCCCCGAATCGCGACCACGATCTATTTCTCTGCCATCGGACTGGGGTTCATGTTCTTCGAGATTGCCGCCATACAGCGGGCGACGCTCTTGATCGGCAGACCGACGTATTCGGCCGCGGTGGTAATAGCCGGCTTCCTGTTGTTTGCAGGAATGGGCGCGCTCGCGTCGCGACGACTTGCTCAGGTCTCGGCCCCATACCCGCTCACTGGCATAGCGGTTGTCATAGCCGTGGTGGGCGGGCTGATACCGGTCGGTTCGCAATTGGCGCTCGGTTTGATCGAATCCTGGCCCCTGTGGGGACGGATCATGGCCACCCTGGCACTGAACGCGCCGCTTGCTTTCCTACTGGGGTTCCCGTTTCCGGCGGGGCTGGCGACACTTGCCGTCAATGCACCCGAGCTGCGACCCTGGGCGTGGGGCGTCAATGGCTGCGCGTCCGTAATCGGCGCCATTCTCGCCGCGATCGTGGCGCTCCAGATCGGACTCGATGGGGTTACGCTCCTGGCAATGGTGCTTTATCCGGTCGCGGCGGCCGTGAGACTGGACCGACAGCCGGCCCGGTGAGATGCTGTTCGCATAGGCCGATGGTGAGCCACATGAGAGACGAGCAGACAACCTCCGCTCCACGGCGCGGGTGCTCAAGCCAAGTGCCCGAGGCGGCACAATGAAAGGCGGCTCGCTGCTTCCCAAGGGAGAGAACTTGCGCCGCGCGGTGCGCTGGATCTCCGACCAGGGCGACCACACTTATGCCGCGGTCGAGGATGCCTGTCGACGGTTCGACCTTTCCCCCAGCGACGAAGAATTCCTGCTGAAACATCTCGTCACAAAGACGCCGCAGCGTGGAAACGAGGAGGGTGGTTCGAAGACGGAGTAAGCTTGAGATTCGGAAAAGACTGATAACGGTTCATTGTGCCGAATTCGATAGCAAGATCTGGAGTGCCGTGTCTACCCCGTCGGGATAGATTTCGCCTACTGAACTGAGATCCTTCGGCAGGGCGAGAGAACATGACCAAGCAAACTGAAATGCTGGCCGCAGCTACCGCGCGAGATCCACGCTGGGCGGCCGTTCTCGCAAGGGATCCGGCGGCAGACGGCAGATTCTTCTACTCCGTCAGGACAACCGGCGTGTACTGCCGCCCGTCCTGTGCCGCGCGTACCGCCCGACCGGAAAACGTGCGCTTTCACCCAACCGCCGCGGATGCGGAACGGTTGGGATTTCGGCCCTGCAAACGCTGCAATCCGGATTGCTCGCCACGGGGGGAGCAGCAAGCGGCCACGGTGGCTGAGATGTGCCGTGTGATCGAGTCCGCGGAGGTGCCCCCCAGACTCGATGACTTGGCCCAGCATGCGGGATTGAGCGCCTGTTATCTGCATCGCCTCTTCAAAGGTGTGACGGGCTTGACCCCCAAGCAGTATGCGGCAGCCCACCGTGGCAAACGCGTCAGAACCGAACTTGCGCGGAGCGGATCGGTAACCCAGGCAATTTACGACGCTGGGTACAATTCCAACGGACGATTCTACGAAGACTCGAACAAGGTCTTGGGTATGACGCCGACCACATACCGCGCCGGTGGCGCCAACACGGAGATACGCTTCGCCATCGGCGAGTGCGCCCTCGGGTCCATATTGGTCGCCGCGAGCCAGCGCGGAGTGTGCGCAATTCTGCTGGGCGACGATGCCGATGATCTGGCGCGCGACCTACAAGATCGGTTTCCGCAAGCCGAGTTGATTGGTGGCGACGCCAACTTCGAACGAGTGGTCGCACGGGTGGTGGGCTTCGTCGAAGCCCCTGGGTTGGGGCTTGACCTGCCGCTCGACATACGTGGCACGGCGTTCCAGCAACGCGTCTGGCAAGCGCTGCGGACGATCCCGGTCGGCGAAACCGCGAGTTACATCGATATCGCAATGCGAATCGGCTCACCAAAGTCGGTCCGGGCAGTTGCCCGGGCATGTTCCGCCAACCCGTTGGCGGTCGCGATTCCCTGTCACCGAGTCGTGCGAAAAGACGGCGGGTTATCGGGCTATCGTTGGGGGGTCGAACGCAAGCACGCGCTGCTCGAGCGGGAAGCGCAACCGTGAACGCTCGGGCACGAACGTTCACGGCCGTCACTGGGACTGAATCTGCCGCAGAACCAGTCAAGGTGTCCGATTGGGAGGCGGTCGCGCGCGAACTCGATACACACGGGAGCGCAGTGCTCGAGCGGGTGATGGCTCCGGACGAATGCCGGGCACTGGCTGGCCTCTACGACGAAGACGACCCATTCCGCAGTCGCGTCGTTATGGGTCGGCATGGTTTCGGACGTGGCGAGTACAAGTACTTCCGCTACCCGCTGCCCCGCTGCATCGCCGCCCTTAGGACGGCGATCTACCCGCATCTGGCACCGATCGCGAATTCCTGGAACGCCGCCATGGGCATCGAGGTTCGCTATCCCGGAGAGCTTGCCGACTTCATTGCGCGATGTCACGACGCCGGGCAAATGAAGCCAACCCCGCTTCTTCTCGCTTACAAGGCGGGCGATTACAACTGTCTTCATCAGGACCTCTATGGCGAACACGTTTTTCCGCTCCAGGTCGCGATCCTTCTGTCCGAACCGGGCAGAGACTTCACCGGCGGCGAGTTCGTGATCACCGAGCAACGCCCGCGCATGCAGTCGCGGGCGGAAGTGGTGCCGCTGCGACAGGGCGACGCGGTGGTGTTTGCCGTCCACCAGCGTCCTGTGCGGGGCACGCGCGGCGCCTATCGGGTCAACCTCCGTCACGGCGTCAGCCGCGTGCGCGGCGGGCACCGGCACACGCTCGGCGTTATCTTCCACGACGCGGCATGAGGGCGCCCAAATGAGCACGCGTCTCACGCTTGGCGTGCAGGTTCGCGTCTACGTGCAGTGCCGTGACCGTCGGAGCGGGCTTGCCCGCGAATATCTGCCTCCCGCTCGCGCGTCAGCCATGCCTGACGGTGTGCACGCTGGACGAGGCAAGAGACGAGCAGAATCGAAATGCTGTGTTTTGGTTTGCGGAGGCGGCCGGGGGACGGCTGGCGGAGCGCCGTGGCAGAGTGTCGCCGGCCGGAATAGAGGCGCTCTCGACAATCTGCTGGACCGCAACAAGAGGACCATTCTGGCGCGCGGCACCGCAATCCCGTTGGGTCGTTGTGTATCGGGGCCAGCGTGACGTTCATTCCCTACGAGAGCATACAAGGTCGCAGTCCGGAAACGGGTTCGTCCTTATCCTCCGCCGTCGAGCTGCCGCACAACTTTCGTATCGACGATTTCCTCGCCTTTCACAACCGCGACCCCTCGGCACTCGCCGAGAGAGTCGAGGATCGCACATTACAGAAAGGGCTCGCGTGGGATGGGAATCCGGCCTGTCTGACGATCCGATTTCTTTCCCGGCGCGCCAATGCGGACCTCTTTGTGGATGGGTCACTGGCCGACGATGCTGCGGATCGTTTGGCACGGATGATCCGACGAATGTTGGGCCTGACACAGCGGGTCGACGAATTCGAGAACGTCTACCGCTGCCACCCACAGCTTGGCCCCCTCATTGCCGAGCGTCCCAGCCTGCGGGTTTCGCTCTGTGCCACCCCGTTCGAAGCACTGATTTGGGCCATCACGGGACAATCCATCAGCGTAAGCGCGGCCATAGCGTTGAGAAGAAGGTTGATACGAGCCGTAGGACTGCGGCACTCGCGCGGACTGGCGTGCTTCCCGGACGCCGCTCAGATGACGAGCGTGAGCGAGGACACTATGCGGCGAGCCGGGTTCTCGAAGACAAAAGCACAGGCGTTGAACACGGTAAGTCACCACGTTCGAAGCCAACGCTTCCCTATGGATACCTGGCTTCACACGCTCGCGATCGATGACATTCAGACACAGCTCTTGCGGGTACGCGGCATTGGCTCGTGGACAGCCAATTATGCGTTGCTGCGCGGCTTTGGGTGGCTGGACGGGTCTTTGCACGGCGATGTAGCCGTCCGTCGAAGCCTTCAATCTTTGCTTGGTTCGTCGGTAACGGTCACCGAAAAATACGCACAGCACTGGCTGGCTGAGTTTTCGCCGTGGCGCGCTCTGGTTGCCGCGCATTTATGGGCCGTCTAGTCAACCGGTGGTTGGTGAACCGCTTCATTTATCCGGTTTGGTCACATGGCAAAGCCGAGCAGAACCAACAACTCGGTCGACTCGCATGCAGCACCGAGGCTATCCCCGGTACAGCCGCCGAGTCGCGCGCGCAGAGCTCCCACCAAGAGCACGGCGAATGCAACCGCCAACGCCACTGCCAACACGCCGCGGGACCCGCCGAGAGCAATCGTGGCGACGGCACAAACCGCCAGCACAGTGAGCGCCACCTTCCGGGGCAGATGCTCAGCGTGGTGCTGACCGATCCCGCCGGAGCGCACGTACGGTAAACGCAGCAGCATGAGAATCATCGCCGCGCGTCCCACCACGGGAGCGACCACGAGAGCCAGATAGGCACCCGATTCCAGCAATGCCTCGATCGCGGCGAATTTTGCCAGTAGGAGCAACACGACGGCAGTCACACCGATGGGACCGGATCGCGGGTCCTTCAGAATCGCGAGTGTGCGCGTTCGGTCGCCGTGACCGCCTATCCAGGCATCGGCGCAGTCGGCGAAGCCGTCGACGTGCAGGGCTCCGGTAACACAGACCCAAATAATCACCAGAAGAGCGGCTGCGATGCTAGCCGGAAAAGTGTCGAGCAGAGCCGCAGCCAAGATCAGCAACAAGCCGATGAGTAGCCCCACGGCGGGTGCCGCCGCCATGGACCGGCCCCAGTCCTCGGCACTGGGCGCGCGTGGCGACCGAATGGGTATTCGCGTGAAAAACACCAACGCGAGTAGAAACGAACGCAATACTCTCACGGCGCGCTACGCTCCAGCTCGGCACCGACTTCTTTGAGCTCGGACTCCAGGCGGTTCCACTCCTCAGCCGGGCCCGGGAGGCCGAATCGAAGGCTCGGTGGCGAGTCGAACTGCCGCACGAGAATCCCCCGACGAGCCAACGCATGCTGAATCCGGGCAGCCCCGGGACACACACACCACTGAAACAA
>JBFGYN010000201.1:0-7417 GCA_041587415.1 Candidatus Competibacterales bacterium
CCATCGAGCGCCGCGAAGGATTCCGCGACGGTGCCACGGTATCGGCGGGCTTTTCGTCGCACGAACCATTTCTTGAAATCGAGCACTACGTCCTCGGCCAGCTCGCTCCGGCGGCCTGTGTCGAGGGAATCTTCGATTTGAAAGAGCCGGGCGAGAAAAGACTCCAGGCGCGGAGCGAGGGCGATGAGCAATTCGCTGGTCTCAGCGGGCGGCGGCGGGTCGCATCGGGATCGGTAGTCGCTGAGGCGGTCGGAGAGCGCGGCATCCGTCATCGCCAGAGCGTCGCGGAATCGTGCGTCGAGGCGCTCCAGTCCCACCACGGTGAACAGATCCCGGAAGGTCGTGCCGTCGAGCTGCAATGAATTTGAAGTCATGTACTGTCCGTCGCCAGACAGTCGGCTGAGTCTGGCTGATGGTTAAGATGCCAAGCGAATACGAACTCTGTGCGGCGCTCCGCCGAATGCCACGACCGCCCTCTTGGACAGGGCGATATCATATCCACGGGTGTAGGAGCGAGCTTGCTCGCTCCTACTGCCCCCTATTGTGTCTACGACGAGACCTGTCCTGTTTGCAGAAACCTGCCCCCGTGCTTTGGAGCCAGTTTGCTGGGGAATTCTTGCCTGCAATGGCGCGCAAGCGGGCGTTCGGGCTTTGCCCCCTCCCAGCCCCCTTGCAGTGTCGAGCGCAAGCGGGCGTTCGCCCCAAAAAACGATTCACTGGATCGTTTTTTGAGGCTCACCCACCGATTCGGGACATTTCGACTTTGGGGAGAGCGGCGGTGTCTTCGCTGCGAATCTCGGAGTAGCGGTCGCTGCGTAAACCCCATATCTCGCGCAAGCAGGCACCAATCGTGTCATCGGAGCTGCCGTCCCGAAGCAGTGTCCGGAAGTCGTGACCGTGCAGCCCGAAAAGACAGGTGTAGAGCTTTCCGTCGGCGGACAGGCGCGCGCGGGTGCATCCACGGCAAAAGGGCTGGGTGACCGAAGCGATGACCCCAATTTCTCCGGCACCGTCCAGATACCGGTATCGGCCCGCCACCTCGCCGGGGTAATTGGGGTCAGCGGGCTCCAGCGGCCACTCGGCGTTAATCTGCTGCACGATCTCGCTGGCCGGCACCACGTCGTCCAGACGCCACCCATTGGTGGACCCCACATCCATGTATTCGATGAAACGCACGATGTGCCCCGTGCCGCGAAACTGCCGAGCCATGTCGAGCACGCCGTGGTCATTCACACCCCGTTGCACGACCGTATTGATTTTTACTGGACTCAAACCTGCCGCCTCGGCGGCGGCAATACCGTCCAGCACACCGGCAACCGGAAAGCCCACGTCATTCATCGCCTGGAATACCTCTTCTTCCAGGGCATCCAGGCTGACGGTAACACGGCTAAGGCCGGCATCCTTGAGCGCGCGCGCTTTCTCCGGGAGCAAGGCACCATTCGTCGTCAAAGTGAGGTCGCGAACGCCCTGGATAGCCGCCAATTGTTCGACCAGCCGCTCCAAATCACGGCGAATCAGCGGTTCCCCGCCGGTTATTCGAATCTTCTCGACGCCATGGTCCACGAAGATGCGGGCAAACCGCGTGATCTCCTCGAAACTGAGCAACTCGCTCCGGCGCATGAAAACAAACCCGGGACCAAACGTCTCCTTGGGCATGCAATAGGTGCAGCGGAAGTTGCATCGATCGGTGACGGATATCCGCAGGTCGTGGATGGGACGGCCCAACCGATCCGTAATTGGAGCGGCCACACCGAAACGCTTGGCGACATGGATCACACTGTCACCGGCCTGGCCAGAAGTCTGGATTTCGGTATCGTCGTGGCGGCTCATGAAATGGTTGCGTCGTAGGTTCGCGATTGGCCGCATGCCCCGGGATTGGTCAGCACGGCTCTAACACCAATACCGCAAAGTGCATTTGCTGACAAGATTACTCGGTTTCTGCACCATTTTGCGATGGCGGCCGAAGTTTGCCATGCTCACGGGAAGCCTGATGCACTTGGAGGGTTGCGCCGCTCTCGATGAACGACACCCGGGTCGAATTCCGCTTCTACGAGGAATTGAACGACTTCCTTCCGGCCGATAAGCACAAAGTCTCCTTTGCTCACACCTTTCCAGGACGAGCCTCGGTCAAAGACCGGATCGAATCTCTGGGCGTTCCCCATACCGAGGTTGACCTGATTCTGGTGAACGGCGAGTCAGTTGGATTCGATTACGTCCTTCAAGACGAGGATCGGGTATCGGTGTATCCCGTATTCGAATCACTGGACATCTCCAGCGTAACGCGATTGCGCCCGGTGCCGCTTCGGGTTCCGCGATTCGTCCTGGACACCCATCTGGGGAAGCTGGCGCGCTACCTGAGGCTACTCGGATTCGACACGCTCTACCGTAACGACTACGACGACCCGACGCTCGCCGCGGTTTCTGAGACGGAGCACCGAACGCTCCTGACTCGGGACACGGGTTTGTTGAAGCGAAAACAGGTGCAGCGAGGCTATTTCGTTCGGGAAACGGCCCCCCAGAGCCAAGTGCGGGAAGTACTGCGCCGCTTCGATCTGGTCGCCTGCGCAAAGCCGTTCAGTCGCTGCCTGGACTGCAATGCCGACATTGTTTCCGTCGCGAAGCAAGCCGTGGAGCAAGACATTCCGCAAGGAACGCGCCGCGAGCACGACACGTTCTGGCGCTGCAATGGATGCGGGAAGGTGTACTGGGCCGGCAGCCACCATTCTCACCTTTGCCGGCTGCTCGCGGATTTGCTCGGGGCTGCGGCCGATCAAGGGCCCGGGTAGGCCGCGTCAGCGAACCGCTGGAGATCTTCATCCCGATCCACGTCCAGCCAGATGCCTCGATCCTCGCACGCGATTTCCACGACAGCCTCCGGGTGCCGATTTATGATCGAGCGACCGCCGCGATCGCCCCGGAGCTGCAGCAACTCGGCCCGATATCCCGTGGAAAAGCCAACCGGGTGCCCGCGGCGCCCCTCGAACGTTGGAATCACCAACGCCGCGCCTTGTCTCAGACGATCCGCGACGGCTCGGATGGTTTCGGGCCGAATCCAGGGCATGTCCGCCAGTGCCACCACCCAACCCCGGGCCTGCGGGCTCTGATTCACGCCGAAGCCGAGGCTGTGGCCCATTCCCAGGTGGGCGGTGAGGCACGGCCGGCAGTCGATTCCCTCCTCGCCCAGCAGCCCCGGCAATTCCACGTCCTCGGACCGGACGACGGCAAGCACTTCGTCGACCGCGGAGCCGAGTCGTTGGGCACTCTCCAGGGCCATCACCTGGCCGGACGCCAAGCGATACAGCAACTTGTTGCCGCTGGCCCGCCGACTTCTTCCGGCAGCGAGCAGAATGCCGACGATCGGGCCCGGGTTGGCAGCGGAAGCCATGCCGCGCGTCACGCTTGCTGGAGCAGGCATTGCTCCCGGCCGTCCAAATCCACATGCCGGGCCAGCTCGAATCGCCGGCCATGCCGTTCGGCAGTGAGTTCGGCCAGCACGGCAACCGCGATTTCGGCCGGCATGCGGCCGCCCAGCGGAAGCCCCACAGGGCCGTGCAGACGCTCGAGCTGCTTGCGCGACAGCCCAAAATGCTCCCCGAGGCGACTGCGCCGTTTCGCGTTGCTCTTCATGGAACCCAACGCCCCCACGTAGAAGGCGTCGGAGACGAGTGCCTCGAGTAGCGCCAGATCATCGAGCCGCGGATCATGCGTGAGTGCGATCACCGCTGTCCGCACGTCCGGCTCGAGTGCACGAACGACGTCGTCCGGCATTCCGTCACGCCACTCCGTTCCAGGCACCTGCCACAGGTCCGCATACTCGGCGCGTGGATCACAGACGAGAATCTCGTATCCGAGTGCCTGTGCCATGCGCGCAAGAAACGCAGACGTCTGACCGGCGCCGATGATGAGCAGCCGCCACTGGGGGCCAAAGACGGATACGAACCGCTCGCCGTCGAATCGGAATTCCGTATATCGATCAGCGGGCCGAAATTCGATCCGATCGTCGCGCAGGTGCAGAACCCGCGCGATCAGCTTGCGATTGCGCACGGCCTCGAGCGCTGGGCGAAGTCGTTGCGGGTCGGCGATTGGCTCGACGACCAGGCGCAGGGTTCCGCCGCACGGCAATCCCATGCGGCGCGCTTCGTCTCCCTCGATTCCGTAGGCGCGAACATCGGTTCCAGCAGGCCGATCACGCGTTAGCTTTCCGATCAAATCGTCTTCGACGCAGCCGCCGGACAGGGACCCAACGAAGGAGCCGGAAGACGAAACCGCGAGCATGGCGCCCGGCGGACGCGGCGATGAGCCGTACGTTTCGACGACCGTGACCAGACAAATGAGCTGGCCCGACTCGAGCCAAGCGACGCCCTGCCGCAGGACCTCCAGATCCGCACTGTCCATCAAGCGCGGCTCAGGTCCGTCTTTGCGATGGGCAGTGTCCGGATGCGTTTCCCCGTGGCGGCGAAGATGGCATTGGTGACCGCCGGGGCAATGGGCGGCACACCGGGCTCTCCCACACCGGTTGGCGGATCTTCGCTCGGCACAATATGGACCTCTACCACCGGCATCTCGTTCAAGCGCAATATGCGGTAGTCGTGAAAATTACTCTGCTGCACCCGACCGCTCTCGAGTGTCAGTTCCCCGAACAGGGCCGCGGTCAATCCGAAAGCGACGGCGCTCTCGATTTGGGCTTCCACGTTCAATGGATTCACCGCGATCCCACAATGAACCGCTGCAACCACGCGATCGACGGTGAGTTCCCCAGACTCGGATACGGAAATCTCCGCGACCTCGGCCACGACGCTGCCGAACGACTCGTGCACGGCCAGCCCTCGTGCCCGACCCTCTGGCATTTCCGATCCCCATCCGGAGCGCTCGGCCACCAGTTCCAGCACGGCCCGGTGCCGCGGCTTGTCCGCGAGCAGCGATAGCCGAAGTTCCAGCGGATCCCGATTGGCCGCACGTGCCAACTCATCCATGAAGCTTTCCACCACGAAACCCGTATGCGTGTGCCCCACGGAGCGCCACCACAGAACGGGCACCGCCTGCGTCGGCGAGTGCAGTTCAACATGACGATTCGCAATCGCATACGCCATATGCGCTGCGCCTTCGACGGAACTCTCGTCGATTCCGTCCCTGATCATGCCTTCGAATGGCGTTCCACTGAGAATCGACTGCCCGACGATGCGTTGCCACCAGGCCACCGGGTTGCCGCTTTCGTCCAGACCGGCCGACAAGCGGTGCAGAAACATGGGTCGGTAGTAGCCGCCATGAACATCGTCTTCTCGGGTCCAGACGGTCTTGACGGGCACCTCCTCGCCTTTCGCCACGTTTGCCGCTTCCGTAACGAAATCCGAGGTGGGTACCGCACGCCTTCCGAAGCCGCCGCCCAGCAGCGTGGTGTGCAAATTCACCTGTGGTGGCTCGAGGCCCAACACTCGCGCCGCGGCAGCCTGATCCAAAGTTTGCATCTGCGTCCCCGTCCACACGTCGCACCCGTCTGCGCGCGCGTGAACCGTGCAATTGAGCGGTTCCATTGGCGCATGCGCAAGGTAAGGCACTTCGTACTTCGCTTCGAGTCGGGTGGGTGCCGTAGATTCGATCGCAGCGGCGGCATCGCCGGTGGATTCCGCCACCAGACCGGGCGTGTCGGCAAGCTCGCGGTATTGCTGACGCAGGTCCTCGGTCGAAAGACTCGCGGCGGCACCAAGATCCCACTCGATCTCCAGGGCCTCCCGCCCCAGCTTGGCTTGCCAAAAGCTGTCTGCCAGTACGGCCACGCCACCGGGAATTTCCTTCACCTTGCGAACTCCGGCGACGGCCAATGCCTTTTCCCCATTGAACTGCGTCACGCGGCCGCCGAAAACCGGGGAACGCGCGACCACCGCGGTGAGCATGTCCGGCAGCTGAACGTCGATACCGAACTGCGCCGTTCCATCAACCTTTCCCGGGGCTTCCAGTCTCCTTGTGGGGCGGCCGATGATGCGGAATTGATCAGGAGTCTTGAGAGCGACGGATTCCGGCACGGCCACCTGTGCGGCTGCGTCGGCCAGCTCGCCGTAGGATGCGCGGCGATTGGATTGATCGTGGATCACCTCGCCCCCCTCGGTTCGAAGCTCACTCGGCGCGACCGACCATTGCTCGGCCGCAGCACCGATCAGCATGGCGCGAGCGGCAGCTCCTGCTTCGCGAAACTGGGTCCAGCTCGAGGAAACGCTCGTGCTGCCGCCCGTTACCTGTATTCCCCAGACGGTGTGCTTGTATGCATCGGCGGCCGGCGCTGCTTGAACCTTGACGAGACTCCAATCGGCATCCAACTCCTCGGCTATGAGCATCGGCAGCGCCGTATAGACGCCCTGGCCCATCTCCGACTTGTTGCATAGGACGGTCACCTGCCCATCGCGATCGATGCGCAGGAATGCGTTGGGGGCAAAGGGCCCGGCCACTTCGGCCTCGGCCGCCGCAGCGAATCGATTGCCGGCGCTCAAATGGAATCCGATCACCAACCCGCCAGCCGTACCAGCGGACAGTTTCAGAAATCGTCGGCGACCGGAATTGAATGTTCCGTTCATTTCAGGCCTCCTTGCGCACGTGGGCGGCCGCCTGCTTGATAGCCGCTCGAATTCGATTGTAAGTCCCACAGCGGCAGAGATTACCCGACATCGCGGCGTCGATATCTGCGTCCGTTGGGTCATTGTTCTCTTCCAGCAGCGCAACGGCCGACATGATCTGCCCGGACTGGCAGTACCCGCACTGGACGACATCCTCACCCAGCCAGGCCCGCTGCACCGGGAGAAGCCTGGACGGATCCACGCCTTCGATGGTGGTTACCTCCTTTCCCTGGGCCTGCCCGGCGGACGTCACGCAGGACCGGATCGCCTGACCATCCAGGTGCACCGTGCACGCACCGCACTGGGCCATCCCGCACCCGAACTTGGTGCCGGTCAGCTGCAGGTGGTCGCGGATGGTCCAGAGCAAAGGTGTGTTCGGGTCGACGTCGAGCTCATGGCGAACGCCGTTGACGGTCAGTGTAATCATGGGGTCTCCTGCATCCAGTCGTTGCGGACAGTTCGATAGGTGCGCGGTGCGACTGTACGATTATAGCCACCGGGCTGCCCGCGCGCCTGGCAATCAGGGCACTGTGCTGTTGGCGTGACGCACGAGCACCGAAAGGCTCGGCCGCATCGAATGCCCCAACTCCGCTGACAGGCGTTCGCCGGGCGTGCCTGGCAACCGGAAACGAATAGGAGACGACATGCGTATTTTGCTGTACGACCCCGCGACACGGACGATCGAGCGGGGCTCCGAGGCGCTCCTGCTGCGCTGGAAGTCGAGCCTCGGCAGCATCATTTGGCTCGACTTCGACACCGTTTCGGACGAACACCGATCCCGAATTCTCGAAGGCGAGCTGGCGCTCCATCCC
>JBFGYN010000202.1:0-7380 GCA_041587415.1 Candidatus Competibacterales bacterium
CGCGACGGCGGGCCACAGGCCCGGCCTGTGCCGGGGCTACGAGCGTGTGGCTCCGGTCCGCGGGCGGACCGATTTCGGGTCCGTCCATCACACCCTGACTCTTTCAGCGTCACAAATAGGCATCGAGTTTGTAGCTCTTCAGGCCCCAAGCAAACAGGCACCCAAGCCGCGAGTTGGCCCGGCGCAATCGCAAAAATGTGCTCTGAATCAGATCCTTGAACAGCGGGTAGCCAATTTCCGGATGTCCGTCGAGAAAGCTCAAGAGGCGGTCGGCGGAAATCACGGCGATTTCGCAGTCCGTGATCGATACGACCGTCGCACTGCGTGCTTGCTCCTCGAGCAGGCATTGCTCACCGAACGTCTCCCCGGCCTCGAGATCCCAGAATCCGGGACGAATCGCTCGTTTGCCATCCAGGGTGACGTGTTTGAAGATGCGCACGCTTCCACCGAGCAAAAGGTACAGTTCACGGCTGAACTCGCCTTCCTCCAGAATCGTTTCGCCTGCGCACACGGCGCGTTTTTCCCATGCCGTACCCAGTCGGAAATCCGCGTGTTCCAATAGTCTGTGAAATGCCTCGTTCACGGCGACCAGCTTCCTTGTCGAGCCCGCTTTGCGGGAAAATGGCGGAAAATCTCTCGATCATGCCTCAGCCAGGAGGTCCGTCGGGGGAGATCGATCGTGTTTTCCCAAAAGAGCGGCCAAGGATTTCTTCAGAGTTCCCTCGTCCTCTTTCGCCATTAGGGACCGCAAATCGTTGAGAGGGACGAATTGCTCGCCGCTGGAAGCCACCTCGTAGACGACCGGACGGCGGCGGCCCGGACGCCACCACCCTTCCCACGGCATGTGATCGATCGGATCCTCCCCGCCAAAATCGAAGGGCGTGTCCGTGCGTTGGAACGATGCCTCCAAATCACGGAAGCGGCCGTTGGGTACTTCGTCTTGTAGCTGAATGACGCCGCCAAACTGTTCGCGCGCCTTCGCCGAGCGACAGGCCTGCTCAATCAGATGTCGAAGTTCGGCTTGGTGGGCCGCGCGCTCCGGGAATTCGATCCAGCCGTAGACGAGCGGCCCAGTATCGCGGCGATTGCTGTCGCCCGGTGTAGCACTGCCGCTCTTCGTCGAAGCACGTTCGTCCCGATTCCGACCGTTGTTTCGTGGACGGAACAGCTTCGAAATGAGGTCCTTCCTGTCCATTGCCGACATCCTCTCGTTCAGTTCATTGGCGATGATTCGCCCACCCGCAGCAAACGTTAGACGAGCACGCGTCCCCCGGCCGTGACCCAGTTCAGCGGCGACGTGTAACAAATTGCCCAACCGTCGAGAGCCGGCTGTGCGACGGCTCGCGTTCAGTGCCCGTATTGTCGCCGCGCTCGCTGAGCTTGGGCCGCCCAGCTCGTTGCTCGCGTTCACCGCGGCTACCGCGACGCCTTCGTGTCCGGGCGAGTGCGTTTGATCCGCATTTCCGTGGCACGCCGAACGTCACACCACTGCCTCCGCATACAGAGTCGAGGGCGTTTGCCCTTGATGAATTTCTCACATTTCGACGGTGCGATCCTGCACGGTCCGACTTTCGTCCAGGCCGTACTGTAACGACCGTCGTAACCCGCACGGCTCGAGCAAATGCGCCGTCCGGACAACAGCGCGACTCACGCCCGCCACCGACAAGGCGGGAATCGGGGGCAAGGAACGGGCTCCTGCGGGCCATTCGAGCCCGGTGAGTGCTTTCGACGTTCAAGTGAGAGCCGGCGACTGAATGGTTACCGGACGAGTGTTTCACCGACGTTGGCTTCATGGGCGCAGGCGCCCAGCCCACAGGGATTAGGAGAGTGGAATGAGCGGTCAAGTGACGAATCTTCCGGATGCGCCCCAGCGGGATGCCATTGCAATCGTTGGTATGGGTTGCAGGTTTCCCGGCGGTGTCAGCAATCCCACCGAGTTCTGGGAATTAATGGTCGAAGGTCGCGACGCGATCGTGGAAGTTCCTCCCGAGCGCTGGGATCTCCGCAAATTCTTTGATCCGGACCCGAACAAGCCGGGGAAGATGTACACCCGCTCCGGGGGTTTCCTGCAGCATCCGATCGATCAACTCGACGCGCAGTTCTTCGGAATATCGCCGAGGGAAGCTGCGTGCACAGACCCGCAGCAGCGTCTTCTGCTGGAGGTGGCGTGGGAGGCCTTCGAGGATGCGGGCCTGGTTCCGGAAGAGCTTGCGGGCACCGACGTGGGTGTCTACATCGGGGCCTTCATGCTGGATAACAAGCTTACTCAGATGAGTGCCGCGAATTCGGAGTTGATCGGTCCCCACACCGCGGTGAGCTCGACCATGACGATCCTGTCCAACCGCCTGTCCTATGTATTCGATCTACGTGGACCGAGCATCTCCATGGATACTGCCTGCTCCTCGTCTTTGGTGGCCTTCCACCATGCCTGTCAGGCGGTGCGGCGAGGCGACTGCCAGATGGCGCTCGCCGGCGGCGTGAATGTCATATTTCGCCCGGAGGTCAATCTGGCCATGTGCAAAGGCCAGTTCCTGTCTCCCGATGGCCACTGCAAGAGCTTCGACGAACGCGCCGATGGCTACGGGCGGGGAGAGGGTGCCGGAATCGTCGTTATCAAGCCACTGTCTGCCGCGCTGCGTGACGGCAACCAGGTATACGCCGTAGTGCGTGGGACCGGCGTCAATCAGGATGGGCGGACCAATGGCATCACCGTTCCCAATCCCGAATCCCAGGAGCGGCTCATTCTCAAAGTGTGTCGTGAGGCCGATGTCGAGCCCACCGACATTCGCTACTTCGAGGCGCACGGCACGGGCACCGCTGTCGGCGACCCGCTCGAGGCAGCCGCCCTGGGCGCAGCGGTCGGCAAGGGGCGCGATCCGGAGCGGGCATGCGTCGTCGGATCCGTCAAGGCGAACATCGGGCATCTCGAGGCGGCCTCGGGAGTCGCCGGCCTCATCAAGGCGGCGCTGTCGCTGAGGTACGGGCAGATTCCTCCACTGGCGAATCTGGAGAACCCGAATCCCAAGATTCCGTTTGCCGACTTGGGTTTGAGGCTACCGCGTACGCTCGAGCCCATGCCGCCGGGCAAGGGGCGCGCCATCGTCGGAATCAATTCTTTCGGCTACGGCGGTACGAATGCACACGTGCTGCTGGAACAGGCGCCGGAACATCGGTCGAACCAAAGTCCGCTGCCCGTACCGGAAACCACGAGACCGCACCTGCTGCCCCTATCGGCCCGCAGTGAGGCTGCCTTGACGGCACTGGCCGATTCGTATGCCGAAATGCTGTCCAGCTCTGAGCCGCCCGCGCTCCGAGACGTCTGCCATTCGGCCGGAATACACCGCGGCCACTACGATCACCGGCTGGCTGTGGTTGCGCAGTCTGCTCCCGCGATGGTGGAACAGCTTCGCTCGTTCGGCGAGCACGCCCGCGGGAGCCACGTGATCAAGGCAAAGACCCTCGGCGGTGAGGCGGCACGACCGGTTTTCGTGTTTACCGGGATGGGGCCCCAGTGGTGGGCCATGGGCCGTGAGTTGCTCGAGCGGGAGCCGGTATTCCGGGAGACCGTCGTCGCCTGCGACGCCATCTTTCAGGATCTGGCAGGTTGGTCGATCCTCGCCGAGATGACGGCTGACGAGGAGGCCTCGCGCATAACGGAAACGCACATTGCGCAGCCTGCCAATTTCGTCGTCCAGGCTGGTCTCGCGGCGCTCTGGAAGTCGTGGGGCATCGAGCCGGCAGCCGTCGTCGGGCACAGCGTCGGCGAGGTTACCTCGGCATACGTTTCCGGCGTCCTCAGTCTCGAAGATGCGATCCGTGTCAGCTATCACCGCAGCCGAATCCAGAAAAAAGCAGCCGGTCGAGGAACGATGCTCGCCGCGGGGATAACGCAGGAGGATGCCCAGGAATTGCTTGGCCGCTATCGGGGCAAAGTATCCCTCGCCGCCGTCAATGGCCCGTCTTCGCTTACGCTCGCCGGCGACCGCGATGCCTTGGAGGAGATTGCCGCGGAGCTGGACGCCCAGGGCGCGTTCAACCGACTGATGCAGGTGGAGGTCGCCTACCACAGCTTCTACATGGATCCGCTGCTGGAAGAGGTGCGTCAATCGCTCGCCGACGTTCGAACTCGCAGGCCGAATCTGCCCCTGTACTCGACAGTCACCGGCGCGCTGGTCGAGGAGCCTAGTTACGATGCCGACTATTGGTGTCGCAATGTTCGTGAGCCCGTGTTCTTTGCTCGAGCGATGGACAGTCTGATCGACGCCGGCTTCAGGTTGTTCCTCGAAGTCGGACCGCATCCGGTGCTTTCCACGTCAATCAAGGAATGCCTGATGCGCCGAGGAACCCAGGGCGACGTTCTCACCTCCATGCGACGTGGCGAGCCCGAGCAAGAGGTCATGATGCTGGGCCTCGGCGGCCTCTATGCGAATGGCTGTGCCGTCGACTGGCGGCGTCTCTGCCCGAGCGGCGGACGATTCGTTCAGCTGCCGAGCTATCCCTGGCAGCGGGAGACGTATTGGCAGGAGGCGGCCGAAGCGCTCGTCGAGCGCCGTGGCAGCGCCGAGCACGTGTTTCTCTCGCGTCGGGTAAGCGCACCCGCTCCGACCTGGGAAGTCCCGTTGAACCGATATCTGTTGCCGTACTTGGAGGATCATCGAGTCGACGGCCTGGTCGTCTTGCCCGGAGCTGCGTACGTCGAGGGTGGACTCGTTGCCCACCGCCAGCTCACGGGAGCACCGGCATGCGCTCTGGAAAATCTGGACTTCCACCAGGCGCTCGTTATTGGGGAGGCGGACGAGCCGGTGCTGAGACTGACGTACGATGACAAGACCCGAGAGTACGTGATTCTGAGCCGGTCCAGGGACGAGAAGTTTCATTGGAGCGCCCACGCGACGGGGCGGTTGTCGCGCCTGGTGCCGCCGGCCCGGGATCGGCTTTCGTTAACCGAGCTTCGGGAGCGCTGCCGAGAGCAGGTCGCCGCGGAATCCCACTATCGGCAGATGGCCGAACGCGGTCTTCAGTACGGACCTCGGTTCCAGGGCATCCGATTTCTATGGCGAGGCGACAACGAGGTTCTGGCAAGAATCGAAGCTGACGCTGCTTCGGGGGCACCCGAGGAGGACTACCGTCTTCATCCCACCGCACTCGATGCCGCCTTCCAGTCCCTTATCGCCATCATCGACAGCGCCGATGGCGAGGGCGGTGCGCAGCTCTACCTCCCGATCCACATCGATCAACTCCGATTCCACGGGTCGCCGCGAAGTTTTTGTTGGAGCTACGGGCGCCTGACCCGCCGTACACCCGAACTCGTCGAGGGTGATCTCACTCTTTGCGACGACGATGGCGAGGTCCTGATCGAGGTCCGCGGGCTCCGGTGCAGAGCCGTCGCGGCGAGGCAGCAACGTGCGATCGAGAACCTCGACCAGTGGCTGTACCGCTACGAATGGGAAAAGAGCGAACCCGAGCGAACCCTGGAGCAGCCCGGAAACTGGGTGGTGTTTGCAGACCATGGCGGGGTCGGTGAGCAACTGGCCA
The DNA here is from genome assembly GCA_041587415.1 of Candidatus Competibacterales bacterium. GTDB lineage: Bacteria > Pseudomonadota > Gammaproteobacteria > Competibacterales > JAHEDQ01 > JBFGYN01. The sequence continues at coordinate 5,536 of JBFGYN010000202.1, forward strand.
CCCAGATCGAGGCGTGGGGTGCCAACGTGGCAATCCGCGTCTTGGCCAGCGATTGCTTTGAGCAAGAGGGCGCCGCCCGCTTTCGGGTGCGTCCCGACAGCCGCGATGACATGCGGCAGCTGTTGGAGCACCTGGAACCTCAAGGCTGCCAGGGAATTGCGTACCTTTGGGGGCTCGACGCAAAAACCCACGCAAACGAGTCGCCCGGGAGTGCCGAATGCACAGCGGCCTTGCAGCTGATCCAGGCGCTGGACGAGGTTGCCTTGCCGGAGCCACCCAGGCTCTTTCTCGTCACGCGAGGCGTGCAGCGCGTTCTTTCACCCGAATCCGATTTGGCGCTTGCCCAGGCGCCGCTGGTGGGGCTGGGGCGCGTCGCTCTCAACGAACATCCCGCCTTTCGTTGCACGTTGGTCGATCTTGACCCGAGCGTCGCCGGACCCAACGTGCGGTTGCTGGCCGAAGAGCTGCTGGCCAACGGCAGCGACGACGACATCGCGCTGCGTGGCCCGGAGCGCTACGTTCACCGGCTACGGCGCGTATCCGCCCACACCCTCCAGGAGGAGGGACGGCGACAAAAGCCGATCGCGCTTGCACCCGATCATGCTTTTGCACTCGAACGGGATAGCCGCTCGGCACCGTCCCCAGCGGTAGCGCTGAGGGAAATTCGGCGCCGTGGCCCGGCGGCGGGCGAGGTTGCCATTGCCATCCAGGCCGTGCGGATTGTCGACCGCGATCTCGAGACGCAGAAAGCGAAGCCTACCGCGGACACCGGTTTTGGGCGCGTCGCCTCTGGAATCGTGACGGCCGTTGGGAACGAGGTTGCAAAATTCCGCGTGGACGACGCGGTCCTCGTATGCGTTGACGGTGCGGCGCGTAGCCACGTCACGGTGAACGTCGACGAATGTTTCGTCGTGCCCAAGCCGGATCAGCTTGGCTTTGCCGCCGCCACGAGCGTGCCTCTCGACGTCCTGCCGGCCTACTACGGGCTCCGGCACGTGGCTCAACTCCAACCCGGCGAGAGGGTTTTGGTCATCGGGGCGGGGGCTGCGGCGATGGCAGCGATTCAAATTGCGCAGCGCGTTGGAGCGCAGGTGCTGGCAGGGACGGTAAACCCCGATCACGCCGAGACGTTGCGTACGATGGGTGTGCAACAGATCGTTGATCCGGGCTCCCTGGACTTTGCCCAAGATGTGATGGAACGCACCGGTGGGCATGGACTCGACGTGGCACTCATTTTCGCCGCGGACGCGCATGACTCGGCGTACTTGCCCTTGCTTTCACCGTTCGGTCGTCTCGTCCGATTTGGCGGTGATTACCGCAGCGCAGGCGGATCGACGGCTGACCTGCGCCGCAATGTGGTGGCCGCCAAGATCGACGTCGAGTGCATGATGGTCGAGCGGCCGGAATTGTACCGGCGCGTCCTGCGCGAGGTCTGCGAGCAAATCGGCACTGGGGAGCTCGTTGTGCCCGAGGTCCCGGTTTGTCCGCGGAGTCAGGCAGTCGAGGCAATGCAAGTGCTCGGCGAGTCACCAGAGGGCGGTGAATTGGTGGTCTCGATGGATTACGAGGCGGCCATCGAGGTTCTCCCTCCGACATCGGACCAGGATCGCATTCGCTCCGACGTCAGCTATCTGATTACTGGCGGTTTCGGTGGATTCGGGTTGGAAGTGGCGACGTGGCTGGTGGCCCAGGGTGCCAGGCATCTGGTGTTGGTTGGACGGCGCGGTGCCGCAACGCCGGCTGCCCGGGAGGCTGTACGGAATCTCGAGGCAACCGGCGCCGTCGTGATGGCGGCGGCGGCCGACATGGCCGTGGAGGCGGACGTGGTCCGGTTGCTCGACGACA
>JBFGYN010000203.1:0-7340 GCA_041587415.1 Candidatus Competibacterales bacterium
GGCTCAGGCAGCTCCGGATAATCACGAATAAGGCTGGAAAAGACTTCTTTCGCGGCAGCCGTTTCACCTTCGCCCAGCGAAAGAATGCCCCGAAGGTAGCGCGCTTCCACCGTAATGCGGGCGTCCCCCTGCTTTTCGGCGATTATCTGTTCGAGCCTCTCAATTGCCTCTGCAACCCGCCCGGATTCCGCCAGACGCCGTGCCGCCTCGATATCGGTCTCGGCCTGGGCCGTCCCGAAGATCAACGCCAGACTCAGTGCGACCAACAGCCGAATCCAATTCCCCCGCCAAGAAAACACAGTCATTCTGTTCGTCCGTTTCCAATTCCCATTTGGGACTTCATTATAGGGCCGCCCCGGAGAGACTGGCGAATTGCTGAGACGGTTCGCTACACTGCGCTGCTATGCCGCCCGCATCAACAAGCGCCGACAGCCCGCATACGCCGGTGATGCAGCAGTATCTGCGCATCAAGGCAGAGCACACCGAAACTCTGCTTTTCTATCGGATGGGGGACTTCTACGAGCTGTTTTACGACGATGCTCGGCGCGCTGCCGAATTGCTGGACATCACCCTCACGGCCAGAGGCAAATCGGCCGGAGAACCGATCCCCATGGCCGGCATCCCGTTTCACGCAGCCGACGCCTATCTGGCGCGCCTGGTCCGCTTGGGCGAGTCAGTGGCCATCTGCGAGCAGATTGGCGATCCGTCCACCAGCAAAGGGCCCGTGGAGCGCGATGTGGTGCGTATCGTCACACCGGGCACGCTTACCGACGAGGCGCTGCTCGAGGACCGGGGCGAGCAGCTGCTGGTCGCCGTGCAGGCTGCCGGCGATCGGTTCGGGATTGCGAGTCTCGATTTGGCAGGTGGTCGGCTCGCGGTCTTGGAAATTGTGGGTGAAGAGGCGCTCGCGGGTGAAATCGAACGATTGCGGCCGGCGGAAACGCTGGTCAGTGAGGAATGGCAAGCACCGCCTTGCATCGCGGAGCGCCCGGGATTGCGTCGACAACCCCCCTGGCACTTCGAGTTCGAGAGTGCCGTCCGCGCTCTCTGCGATCAGTTCCGCACACGGGATTTATCCGGCTTCGGTTGCGACGAATTGACGGTCGCAATTGGGGCAGCCGGATGTTTGATGCACTACCTGCGAAGCACCCAAAGGAGCGCGCTACCCCATTTGCGAGCGATTCACCCGGAGCAGCGGGAGGATAGTGTCATCCTGGATGCCGCCAGCCGCCGCAATTTGGAGCTGGACGAAGACCTGACTGGCCGGCGCGGAAACTCGTTGCTGGGCGTTCTTGACCGCACCGCAACACCCATGGGCAGCCGGCTGCTCCGAAGGTGGCTGCACAGGCCCGTGCGAGACCGTTCTGAACTTCGCCAGCGCCATCACTGTGTCGGTGAGATTCTCGAAGCAGGTGTGTTCGACGGCGTTCGTGACGTGCTCCGCGGAATCGGCGACCTGGAACGCATTCTTTCCCGGGTGGCGCTCAAATCCGCTCGACCGCGCGACCTGTCTCGCCTACGCGAGGGGCTGCGCCGGGTGCCGGAACTGGCGTCGGAGCTGGGCACTGTGGACTCACCACTGCTGACAAGATTGCTTGCCGAGGCGGCTCCGCAGCCGCAGGTTTTGGATTTCTTGGCGCGTGCAATCGTCGAAGACCCGCCCCAGACGATCCGCGACGGCGGCGTCATCGCCAGAGGTTTCGACGCCGAGCTGGAGGAATTGCTCGATCTCAGCGAGCACGGAGACCGGTTTCTCATGGAACTGGAGCAACGCGAGCGGGCGCGCAGCGGGATCACATCGCTTCGGGTTGGATACAACCGTGTGCACGGGTATTTCATCGAAGTGTCCCGCAGCCAATCAGACGCCGTGCCCGCCGACTACACTCGCCGGCAGACATTGAAGGCGACGGAGCGTTACGTGACGCCCGAGCTCAAGACTTACGAGGACCGAGCCTTGAGCGCGCGAGAGCGTGCCCTCGCAAAAGAAAAGGCGCTGTACAACCAGGTATTGGACAGTCTCGTCGAGGCGCTTCCCCCGCTCCAGCAACTCGCACGGGGCGTCTCTGAAATCGATGTACTGAATACGCTGGCCGAGCGTGCTCATGCGTTGCGGCTGACGGAACCGAAATTGACCGACGGTCCCGAGCTGCTCATCGAGGGCGGCCGTCATCTGGTGGTGGAGCAAAATCGCGCGGAACCGTTTGTCGCCAACGACGTAAGCATGAACCCCGCACGCCGCATGCTGATCATCACTGGCCCGAACATGGGCGGCAAGTCCACCTATATGCGCCAGACCGCCCTGATCGTGATCATGGCGCACGTTGGCAGCTTCGTTCCCGCCGAACGTGCAGTGATCGGCGCGATTGATCGTGTATTTACCCGGATTGGGGCATCTGACGACCTGAGCGGTGGTCGCTCCACGTTCATGGTCGAGATGACCGAGACCGCAAACATCCTTCACAATGCGACGGAACGCAGTCTGGTGCTGGTCGATGAAATCGGCCGCGGAACGAGCACCTATGACGGCCTTTCGCTGGCTTGGGCCTGCGCCGTGCACCTAGCGGATCAGGTCCGCGCGCTGTCCATGTTCGCGACCCACTATTTCGAGCTGACAGCACTGCCGAATCAGCAGGACGGCATCGTGAACGTTCACCTGGATGCAGTGGAACACGGTGAGTCCATTGTATTCATGCATCGGGTCAAAGACGGCGCGGCCGACCGGAGCTACGGCCTTCAAGTGGCGGCGCTGGCCGGCGTCCCCGCGGCGGTGGTGAAACAGGCAAAGGCGCGCCTGGAGGAATTGGAGCGCCAATCAGTATCGATGCCGAAATCCAGCACGGAGGGATACGCTCAACTACCCCTTTTCGATGCCCTGGAGCACCCCATCGTCACTGAGTTGACCAACATCGATCCGAATGATCTGAGCCCGCGAGACGCATTGGATATTATCTATCGACTCAAAGTCCTGGCGAATGAGTAGAATAGTTCAGATTCGGTGCGCCGGGGCGCGGCGCCCGACAAGCCATCCCGAATAGGCACCAAGGAGAACTGAGGGCGAATCATGACCTATGTCGTCGTCGAGAACTGCATCAAGTGCAAGTACACGGACTGCGTGGAGGTGTGCCCCGTAGACTGCTTTCACGAGGGTCCAAATTTTCTCGTGATCGATCCGGACGAGTGCATCGACTGCACGCTTTGCGAGCCGGAGTGTCCGGCCGAAGCGATATTCGCCGAGGACGATATTCCAGCCGGGCAGGAGCACTTCCTAGAGCTTAACGCCGAGCTCGCCAAAGGTTGGCCAGTGATCACACAACAAAAGGATCCGCCGGAAGATGCTGAAGAGTGGGATGGAAAGCCGGACAAATTGCAGCACCTCGAGCGGTGACCATCACAGCGCCCTAGTGGGACGTTTGCGATCATGAGCGGGAACGAGTTCGTCGTGGAGGCGACCGCGGGCACTTTCGACACTGTGGTGATCGAAGCCTCACGTCGGACGCCCGTGATGGTCGATTTCTGGGCTGCCTGGTGCCAGCCCTGCCAGATGCTCATGCCCGTGCTCGACACGCTGGCAACGGCGTATCGAGGCAAGTTTCTGGTAGCGAAAGTGGACTCGGATACCGAGCAGGAACTCGCGCTGCGCTTTGGGGTACGGAGCCTTCCGACCGTCAAGCTGTTCGTGGGCGGCGAGGTGGTGGACGAGTTCATGGGTGTGCAGCCCGAGGGTGTCATTCGCAAAATTCTCGATCGCCACGTAGTCCGCGAATCGGATGGAGCGCGCGCGGAGGCCGCCCAACTGTTGGCAGCGGGCGAGGCGCCTGCGGCGATCGCCGCCCTCGAGGCTGCGGCGGCGGCCGATCCCGATAACCCGAGGATCAAGCCGGCCTTGCTGCGGACGCTGATCGACGCCGAATCCTTTGATCGCGCGAATCAGTTGCTGGGCGAGCTGCCGATGAGTCAGCGACTGGAAAAGCCCTACACAGATCTGGACGCGGAACTCCGGGTGCGGCAACGGGCGTACGGGCTCGATGAGGCAGACGTGGAATCGCTGACGGTCGGCGTTGCCAATGATCCCGCCAACCTCGATAAGCGCCTGACGCTGGCTGCCAAGCTCGCGGTGACGGGCGATTACCGGGGCGCCTTGGAGCAGTATCTCGAAATCATGAAACGCAACCGCCGCTTTCAGGAAGACGCAGGCCGCAAGGGTTTGCTCGAGCTCTTTCAGATGCTCGGCGACACCGACCCTCTCGTCTCCGAATATCGGCGGCGAATGGCCGCACTGCTGTACTGAGTTCCGCGCGGAATCGGCTCGAATTGACGGGAAGGCGCGGGCTTGGCCACACGCTGCTAGACTCATTTTTGGTTCTGGCTCAACAGGGAATTTCGAACGATTCCCGCCCAACTCGCCGATTGCGGCATCCAACCCGCAGGGAGTTTCGTGCCGAAATCCGATCCGCCGATTTTCCCCATCCGCGATGCCTGGCTGCCTGCGTTGCCGGTGCTGCCACTTTTGATTTCAGCCGCGCTCCTGTCCTGGCTGATCGACCCCACCAAAGAACTGGGCTTTCTCACGATCGAACCGGCTCACTTTCTCGGTTCGCCGGAACGCGATTACATCCACCTGGGTGACATGCTGACCTACTGCGCACTGGCCACCTGCCACACTCTGCTCTGCCTCGCAGTGATCGCCAGCTTCAGCCACTGGATACTTGGCCTGCCGAAACGGCGACTCAGCAACGCAGCGATCTTCCTCGCAGCGGCCACCGTGCTGATCGTCACGATCGGCGCATATTTTGTGGTGGACGCCAATCACCAGGTAATTGTTCAGGTCGGCTATAAGGTCGTCTGCCGAATTATCGCGGCCGCCGATTTGCCCACCCAGCTGGTGGCGCCCAATCAGTGCTTTGGCGACGACACAAGCCTGCTAACCTGGCTTGCCTGGATACCCACTTTCGCCGGCATGGGGGCAGTCGTCTTCGCCGCCGCCTACGCCCACTCCACTGCACGCGACCTGCCTTGCCTTGACGATAGGTATGAGAAGACCGATTCCAGGTGGCGCGCAAGCATTGAGTCACGCGTCAAGGAACTGCAGCGCAGCGTTTATTTGCTGAGCACCGTACTCGTGTCCAGCACCGTCACCATCACATTCTTCGCGCACCTGCCTGCGGGGCTGCTCAGGAACGAGAAGGATTTGATGCTATCCACCGCGCTGTCGAAATACGCCACCGGCCTCAGCACTTTTTGGGGCGCACTCTTCTCGGTGACATTGATTGCAACGTTTGCTGCCCCGGCCCTGCGCCTGGTGGGCGAGGCCTATGGCGCCAAGAATGCGACACAGGAAAATGCCAACCTGCGCCACTGGTTGCACGAACACGTGTTTCAGTCGATCAAGCGCCAACTTTTTACGGCGCTCAGTCTCCTGGCGCCGCTGCTCGTTGGGCCGCTCAGCAGCCTGTTCTCCAGTCTCTCTGGATCTTGAACGTGCAGACTCGGCGCTGCAGGCATTCAGGCTGGAAGCTTTCCGCCCAGCCCTAATGCGTGGGGGCTACAGGCCGTGTGCCGTTTCCTCTACCAGCAAATCGACAACGCTGCGCAATGCGTCGGGATCGTCTCTGCTCAGTGCCTGTGCTTCCTGCCAAACTGAAATTTGCTTGTGGGCACTTGTGCCGCGCGCGAGTATTGTCCGGCCATGTTCGACTTCAGCGACACAATCAAAGAATTCCGCATCCTCCCGAATGAGTTCGAGAATTTCTTCGAACAGATCCTCGTACGGAACAATTTCACCCTTGCCGAAGTCGATCAAGCCGCTGTCAAACCCGTAACGCTGCGCCCGCCAACGATTCTCCGCTACTAGAATGCGGTCGTAAGTCCGCCAGCGCTGGTTGCGCCGCCACAGCCGCCACAGCATTCGCAACAGACAGCGATAGAGGGCAGCGACGCAGATCGTGTCCTCCATTCGAGTGCAAATGTCGGTCATGCGCATCTCGAGGGTTGGGAACCTGTCGCTTGGTCGCAAGTCCCACCACAGCTTGGTCGCGTCCTCAATGACTCCAGCGCCGATTAGCGCGTTCGCCAACCGACGGTATTCGCCATAGCTTCCTAGGTGCGGTGGGATGCCGGTACGCGGCATCTCGTTCCAAACTGCCATTCGATATGATTTCAGACCCGTGTCGCGACCGCGCCAGAATGGGGATGACGTGCTCAGGGCAAGCAAGTGCGGCAGGAAATAGCTGACCTGATTCATGAGGTCGATGCGCAAATCGTCGTCCTCGATTCCGACGTGAACGTGCATTCCGCATATCAGGAGCCGCCGTGCCACCGTTTGCAGGTCTTGGGCAAGGGTGTTGTACCGCTCTCTGTCCGTATGAATTTGCTCATCCCAGTCCGCCGCCGGGTGCGTTGATGCAGCAATTACCGCGAGCCCATGATCTTGCGCCACTTCGCGAATGCAGCAACGGAGCGCGCGCAGATCATCCGTTACCTGGGCGATGGAATGGCACACCTTTGTTCCGACCTCAATTTGCGCGCGCAGAAACTCCGGGGTCACTCGCTCGCCAACCCGTTGGGTGCAGGATTTCAAGATGGAGACTGGTGGGTCGGCCGCGAGATCTCGAGATTTCGGATCAATCAGCAGGTACTCCTCCTCAATGCCGATGGTAAAAGAGGGGTCGTCGTACAGACTCATGCTAACTCCTTTTCGGCCAATTCACTGGCTCTGCAGCGAGGAAGAACGAGGCCAAACCTCCCGCGTGATCCGGCAGCTCCGAAATTACCGAAGGTGCGCAACCGGAACACGAGTAGCTCAGGCCGTAGCGCTCGGAACAGAAGGTAAAGCCCAACGACGAGAAACACAAAAGCAAGAAGCCGATCCAATTGCCGCGGGCAGCCGCTGTTTGTTCATATGGCGCCAGAGCAGACGTATTGAAAATGCGGGACCCATGGGACTCCGCGTCAAGCCTTCGAATTGGAGTAAGTGAGGCCGCGGACTCCTGCACATTTGCAACCGCCTCCGGCTTGGAAGCATGGCTGCTTGCTCCTTCACGATTCGTGGTGCTGCCGAGCCGTTGGCGCCACACTGGTTACACGCCCATACCCAGATTCGGGGTGCGACTGGCGTCCGACGGTTGTCCAGCAGCTAGCCCGGATACTTCATCAGGGACCCCGGATGCTGGCGGAATTCGCAGCCGTCCTGGCGCCGCTCTGGGCGAGGTGAGGGGCGGTGATCCAGTGAAACATCGCCCCTCACCGAGCGGGCGCTTGCCTTTGCATGCAAGCGCCCTGGACGAAAAATTGTAGCCGTAGCGACAACTCGAGTGAAGAGCAAGTCAGGGCGAGCGAGAAAC
>JBFGYN010000204.1:0-7319 GCA_041587415.1 Candidatus Competibacterales bacterium
GGGCTGGAGCATGCGCATGCCGATGTCGGCGAGGGCGTACTCCTCGCCCTGGATGGTCACGGTGACCAGGCCCATGCGGGCCTTGGCGACCAGCGTGTGCATGGGCTCGTCCAAGCTGGACCACTGCCCGCCCTGACGCTCGATGCCGTCGCGCCGCACGGTTGCCAGCACGCCCGCCGCTTGTTCGCCGCCCATGACCGATATGCGGCTGTTTGGCCAGGTCCAGAGGAAGCGGGGGCTATACGCACGGCCACACATGCCGTAATTACCGGCTCCGAATGAACCGCCCACCAACACCGTAATCTTCGGTACACGGGTGGTGGCTACCGCTGTCACCAGCTTTGCCCCGTGCTTGGCAATGCCCTCGGCCTCGTATTTGCGCCCCACCATGAACCCGGTGATGTTCTGCAGAAACGTGAGTGGAATTCGTCGTTGCGAGCAAAGCTCGACGAAGTGCGCGCCCTTCATGGCACTTTCCGAAAACAGTACGCCGTTGTTGGCGATAATGCCGACGGGAATTCCGTGAATGTGTGCGAATCCGCATACCAGGGTCGTCCCGTAACGCGCCTTGAACTCGTCGAACCGTGAACCGTCCACGACGCGTGCGACCACTTCGCGTATGTCGTAGGGCGTTTTCAGGTCGGCCGGCACCGCTCCCAGAATCTCGTCTGGGTCGTAGATCGGATCCTCGGGCGCCTGCAGTTCCACCGAAACCCGCCTCGTCCGATTGAGATCCGCCACCGCGCGCCGCGCTAGCGCCAGCGCATGTGCGTCGTCGTGTGCCAGATGATCGGCCACACCGGACAGCCGAGTGTGAACGTCTCCGCCGCCCAAATCCTCCGCCGAAACCACCTCACCCGTTGCCGCTTTTACCAATGGTGGTCCGGCAAGAAATATCGTGCCCTGCTCCTTGACGATGATGGTCTCGTCGGACATGGCCGGCACGTAGGCACCGCCCGCGGTGCACGACCCCATGACAACGGCGATCTGGGGAATGCATTGCGCCGACATGTTCGCCTGGTTGAAGAAGATGCGCCCGAAGTGGTCGCGATCGGGGAACACCTCGTCTTGGTTTGGCAGATTGGCTCCCCCAGAATCGACCAGATAGACGCACGGCAGGGCGTTTTGCTCGGCGACCTCCTGAGCACGCAGATGCTTCTTCACCGTCACGGGATAGTAGGTACCGCCCTTTACGGTGGCATCGTTGCAGACGATCATCACCTCGCGGCCTGCAACCCGTCCGATGCCGGCAATCAGGCCGGCGCAGGGACTGGCACCCTCGTACATTCCGTGGGCCGCGGTCATGCCGATTTCGAGAAACGGCGAACCCGGATCCAGCAACCGGGACACCCGCTCGCGGGGCAGGATCTTGTTCCGGGCCACATGCCGCTGGCGGGCTCTCTCGCCGCCGCCGTCGAACGCGGCCTCGACCGCCGATTCAACCACCGCCATCTGTGCGAGCATCGCCTTGCGATTCGTCTCGTATGCCTCGCCACGAGGTGTGACGTTTGATTTCAGTACGGCCATCTACGCGGTCTCCCGGAAAAGCTCACGCCCGATGAGCATGCGCCGAATCTCGGACGTCCCGGCGCCTATCTCGTAGAGCTTCGCGTCGCGCAGCAGACGGCCGGTTGGGTACTCGTTGATGTAGCCGTTCCCGCCCAAGCATTGGATCGCGTCCAACGCCATCTGCGTCGCCTTCTCGGCCGAGTAGAGGATGCAGCCGGCGGCATCCTTTCGGGTGGTCTCGCCACGGTCGCAGGCGGCGGCGACCGCGTACACGTAGGCGCGCGAGGCGTTCATGGTCGTGTACATGTCAGCCAGCTTGCCTTGCATCATTTGGAACTCGCCAATGGGCGTCTCGAACTGTTTGCGCTCATGGACGTAGGGCACCACCACATCCATGCAGGCGGCCATGATCCCCAGCGGGCCACCCGATAGTACCAGGCGCTCGTAGTCCAGGCCGGACATGAGCACCCTGACGCCACCTCCCTCTTGGCCGAGCACGTTCTCCTGCGGAATTTCGCAATCCTGAAAGACCAGCTCGCAGGTGTTCGAACCACGCATTCCAAGCTTGTCCAGTTTTTGAGCGGTCGAGAAACCCTTCGTCCCCTTCTCCACGATGAGGGCCGTGATACCCCGTGGTCCGGCTTTGGGGTCTGTCTTGGCGTAGACGACGAGGGTATGCGCGTCCGGACCGTTCGTGATCCACATCTTGTTGCCGTTGAGGACAAATCGGTCGCCCTTACGGTCTGCCTTCAGCCTCATGGACACCACGTCCGACCCCGCGCCCGGTTCCGACATGGCAAGGGCACCGATGTGCTCGCCGGAGCAGAGCTTTGGCAGGTAACGCGCTTTCTGCTCTGGCGAGCCGTTCTTGTTGATCTGATTGACGCAGAGGTTGGAGTGCGCCCCATAGGAGAGGCCGATGGATGCCGACGCCCGCGAAATTTCCTCCATGGCAACCACATGGGCGAGATAGCCCATGTCGGAGCCGCCGTACTCCTCGGCCGCAGTCAGGCCGAGCAAGCCGAGGCCGCCCAATTCGGGCCAGAGATCGGCTGCAAAGGTATTTGTTTCGTCGATCTCCGCAGCCCGGGGCGCGAGCCGCTCTTGAGCCCAGCGGTGCACCATGTCTCTCACCGCCTCGATCTCATCGCCGAGCGCAAAATTCATCCCCGCCTGAAACATGTCGAACCCCTCCTCGCCCATGGCATGACCAGCGCCGGAAATCGGGGCGCCGCGATCGGCCGCCAACGCACTGCTGCCCATCCGAGAGACTTCGCTCAATCCGACGCCCGGGAACCTCAGTGCACTTCGAAACGATCAGCGGCCCATTCCGCCGCAGTACACGTGCGTGTCCCGTATACTAGATCCTAGTCGAACTCAGATACTGGGATGCGCCTGGGGGCACTCATGCCGACACCGAGAACGCTATACGACAAAATATGGGATGCCCACGTGATCCGGGAGGATACCGACGGCACTTGCCTGCTGTATATCGACCGTCATCTGATCCATGAGGTAACCAGTCCTCAAGCCTTCGAAGGGCTCAGACTGGCGGGACGCTCGGTTCGTAGACCCGATTTGACCCTCGCCGTGGTCGATCACAACGTGCCGACTTCCGACCGATCGAAGGGTATAGAAGATCCCGAGAGCCGGATACAGATTGACGAGCTCGCCAAGAACACGAAAGCATTCGGTATCGAATACTACGATCCTCTCGACATTCGCCAGGGAATCGTTCACATCATCGGACCGGAGCAGGGATTCACGCTTCCCGGCACGACAATCGTTTGCGGGGACAGTCACACGGCAACCCACGGTGCGTTCGGGGCCCTGGCCCAGGGCATAGGCACATCGGAAGTAGAGCATGTATTGGCAACCCAGACGCTGATCCAGCGGAAATCGAAGAACATGAAGGTCCAGGTGGAAGGATCGCTGCCTGTCGGCGTGACGGCCAAGGACATCACGCTTTCCATCATCGCCGAGACGGGCGCCGCGGGTGGGAACGGGTACGTTATCGAGTACTGCGGCGCCGCCATTCGTTCTCTGTCCATGGAAGGCCGAATGACGGTTTGCAACATGGCGATCGAAGGCGGCGCACGCGCGGGCATGATTGCACCCGACGACAAGACTTTTGCGTACCTTGAAGGACGGCCGATGGCGCCGAAGGGCGCCGGGTGGCAGCGCGCCGTTGCCTATTGGAGAACGCTGTACACTGACGAGGACGCGCATTTCGACAAGGTGGTGACCCTGGACGCACGCTCCGTCGCGCCGGTCGTCACCTGGGGAACCAGCCCCGAGGATGCGTTGCCCATTACCGGGCGAGTTCCGCATCCGGAGGACTTCGGCTCTGACCACAAGAGGGCCGCCGTGAGACGCAGCCTCGACTACATGGGAATCGAGGCCGGGACGAGGCTGACCGACATTAAGATCGACAAAGTCTTCATCGGCTCGTGCACCAACGGCCGTATCGAGGACTTGCGCGAGGTGGCGCGGGTCGTCGGCAATCGGAAGGTGGCGGAGGGTATCTACGCAATGGTCGTTCCCGGCTCGGGGCTCGTACGCGCCCAGGCTGAACAGGAGGGAATTGCGCAGAAATTGATCGAGGCCGGCTTCGACTGGCGTCAGCCGGGCTGCTCAATGTGCCTTGGCATGAACCCGGACCAGCTCAAGCCGGGTGAGCGCTGCGCCGCAACTTCAAACCGAAATTTCGAAGGTCGCCAGGGCCGCGGCGGGCGCACGCACTTGATGAGCCCTGCCATGGCCGCCGCCGCCGCCACGACGGGGCATCTCACCGACGTGCGCGAGCTCGTTTGAGTCCTGGGGCAAGTCACGGAGCAGGAGCTGTTCGTGGAGAAATTCACCAGATTAACGGGTGTCGCCGCCCCATTTCCGCTGGTCAATATCGACACCGATATGATCATTCCCAAACAATTTCTGAAAACCATCAAGCGCACGGGTCTGGGCGTTAGCTTGTTCTACGAGATGCGCTACGATGCTGACGGCAACGAGAATCCGGACTTCGTGATCAACCGGCCGCCTTACCGTAATGCGAAGATACTGATTGCGGGGGACAATTTCGGCTGCGGATCGAGCCGCGAGCACGCCCCGTGGGCACTCCTGGATTTCGGAATTCGCTCCGTCATCGCGCCCAGCTACTCCGATATCTTCTTCAATAACTGCTTCAAGAACGGAATACTGCCGATCGTGCTCCCACAGAAGAAGGTCGATGAACTGATCGCGCAGGCCCGGGATGGCGCCAATGCCGTATTCACGATCGATTTGGAAGCTCAGACGATTACCGAACCAGTCGGGACGATCACGCCCTTCGACGTAAACCCATTTCAGAAACATTGCCTGACGAGCGGGCTGGACGACATAGGCCTAACCCTGCAGCACCAGCAAGACATCGATCGGTTCGAGCAAAAACTCAGCGTGGAAAAGGACTGGCTGATACCTGCGCGAGCTTGAAACTCAGGAACCCAATCTGGTCGAGAGACAACTCACATGACGGATGCGAAGAAGCTCCTGCTTCTGCCTGGTGACGGGATCGGACAGGAAGTGATGGCGCAGTTGCGCCGAGTGATCGAGTGGTTCGAAAAACAAAGATCATTGCAGTTCGAGGTCGAACAGGACGACATCGGCGGCGCGGCATTCGACCGCTACGGTTTACCGCTCGCGGACGAGACCCTCGACAAAGCCGCAGCGGCCGACGCGATTGTGCTCGGGGCCGTCGGCGGCCCGAAGTGGAACGGGGTCAGGCGCCATGAGCGGCCCGAGGCCGGGCTGTTGCGGCTTCGCAAGGAGCTCGACCTTTTCGCAAATCTTCGCCCGGCGTTCTGCCGCCCGGCACTTGCAGCGGCATCGAGCCTAAAGGAGGAGCTTATTTCCGGGCTGGATCTGATGATCGTGCGTGAGCTGACCGGCGGCGTGTATTTCGGCGAGCCGCGCGGCGTCGAGACGATGGCAGACGGCCGGCGCCGTGGACTCGATACGCAGGTCTACTTCGACGATCAAATCGAACGCCTCATGCGCGTGGCCTTCGACACCGCCTCGAAACGCGACAACAAGGTCACATCGGTCGAAAAGGCCAACGTGATGGAGTCCGGTGTCCTTTGGCGCCAAGTCGCGACCGAAGTTGGGCAGGACTATCCCGACGTCGAGCTCGAGCACATGTACGCGGACAATTGCGCGATGCAGCTCGTACGGCTACCCATGCAGTTTGACGTGATCGCCACCGACAATCTGTTTGGCGATGTGCTGTCCGATTGTGGGGCGATGCTGACGGGCTCGCTCGGGATGCTCCCTTCGGCGTCGCTGGGTCCCGCGGATCAAGCGGGCAACCGCCGCGCACTCTATGAGCCGGTGCACGGTTCCGCCCCGGACATTGCAGGACAGAACAAGGCAAACCCGCTTGCAACCATCCTGAGCTTCGGGATGTGCCTGAAATATTCCTTTGAATGGGGCGATGAGGCGGCATTGATCGACAGCGCCGTCGACAACCTGCTTGCCGGCGGCGTGCGCACGGCGGATATCGTCGGTATGCTGGATGTCGCGCCCGTATCGACGACGCAGATGATCGATGCGCTACTCGATGAGCTGACCCGGTTGGCCTAGCCGGAACCGCAGCACGACATACGCGATCGTGGTTCATTGGCTGCGGAACCGGATGCGGCTGCCGATTTCCCGAAGCATTTCACTCGGCCTCGGCGCACTGGCCATTTTGGTGATCCTCCCATCGCCAGGCGCCGGAGCGGCAAGCATGAATGAGCCGCCCCTGAATTCTCCGCTAACCGACGAACGGCCCTTGCCGCCGCTCGCCGAGCGCCTTCGAACGCACGTCCAGGCGCTGGCCGGAGAGATCGGACAACGCAACGTATTCCGGCCACGAGCGCTGCACGCGGCAGCCGACTACATTCGGACCGAATGGCACGCTCAGGGCCATCGGGTCCGCGAACAAGTCTATGTTGCAAACGATGTCCGTTGCGAGAATCTGGAAGTCGAATTGCACGGAGGTGAACGGGCCACAGAAATCATTCTAGCCGGTGCTCATTACGATTCAGTCGACGGCAGCCCCGGCGCCGATGACAACGCAAGCGGTGTCGCCGCGCTCCTGGAGATCGGCCGCGCCCTCGCGGGACAGGAATTCCGGCGAACTGTGCGGTTGGTGGCGTTCGTCAACGAGGAACCACCTTTCTTCTACTGGGGTGAAATGGGTAGCGGGGTGTATGCAAAGGCGGCGCGCAAACGGGGCGACGACATCCGAGTGATGATGTCCCTGGAGATGTTGGGAACCTACACGAATGTCCCCGATTCGCAGCGCTATCCGCCTATCATCGGATGGTTTTACCCGAACCGCGGCAATTACATCGCATTCGTATCGAATCTACGCTCACGCAGTCAGCTCAGGCGAACGGTTCGAGCGTTTCGCGCCCACACGAATTTTCCATCGGAGTATCTCGCCACATTCGAATTCGTGCCGGGAGTTTCGTGGAGTGACCAGCTATCTTTCTGGCGTGAGGATTACCCCGCGATAATGGTCACGGACACCGCGTTCTACCGCAATCCCTGGTACCACACTCTTGAGGACACACCTGACAAGCTAAATTACGATTCGATGGCCCAAGTGGTTAGTGGTTTGGCCAACGCCATCAGGGCACTCGCGAACGACCAGGGGGATTTGTAGCCGATACTCGCAGTCTTTGGCGCATTCGGTCTTTCGCGGATTCTCCTGCAGGCGTGAATTCGTGAGCCGTTATCGGAACTCTGCCTAGCCGGGATATTTCACCAGGGCGGCCTTCGGCTAGCTCGCA
>JBFGYN010000205.1:0-7298 GCA_041587415.1 Candidatus Competibacterales bacterium
CCCACGTGGCAGAAACCGCAGGACATCCCGACCCGGTATGGCCGCACGAGATCTTTATCCAGATAGTATTCCGGATCCGTGTAGAAGCGGTCAGCGTCCCACATCGCCTCGGCTTTCTCGTCAAATTCCGGGTTTGGAAACAGGCGCAAGCCGACGATCCCACTGGCGTAGCCGTAATACGACCCGACCGGCAAATTCTGACCCCGCGCCCCAATCTGAATGCCCGGGTACTTGTTCTCGTCCTCGAACGGGTCGGCCGGGCACGCCTCGTCTCGAACGTCCAACCACAGACCGTACCGGTCCTGCCGCGGACCCTCGCCTTTCTCGAAACAGGGTTCGTTGACGAGCCCCAGGTAGCGCCAACGGTTGTCACGGCTGTAGTCGAGACTGGCGTGATTGGAGAGAATCTTGAGTAAGTCGAAGTTGCCAACCGTCTTGTCGGTGAGAATCTCCCAGAGCCGGTCGTTTCCGCCCGACCACACGATCCAGTTGTTGCGACCCCGGACAGTCGCCTTGACCGCGTCTTCCGCCGATATTCCAGGCACATATGGGTCAAGGGCCGCAGCCACTGCCTCGGGATCCTTCGTGATTCCGTAATCCATGTCCCGGAAATAATCCTCGTCGGCCCCGGGCAGGCTCTCCGCCGTACGGCCGACGCATTGCGCTTCGTCGACAACCTGGCCGGGGCCTTTTCCGCACGGAGCACGGGCCGTCAGGATGGCGCACGAAGAAACCGCGAGCGCACTCAATGCGGCTATGGCGGCCGCAACGCGCAATCTTGTTGCTCTCATTCTCGTCTCCCGTGGACCAGACGGCTCCTTGTTGTGGCCATGTCGGAAGCATAGTCGAGATCGCAGGTCGCGCTAGCGCGAGACGGACGCGAAGCGTAGGAGGTTAGTGGCAGTGGGGGTCGACGCGAATGCTAGTCGCAGAGTAAGGGATAGCCCAGAAACTCAAACTCGCTCCCAAAGAACGCTGCAGTCCGCCTTCGCCGCGTGCTTCAGTAGTTCGACGAGTGGAAAAGCGCGCTGGCCGATCGATACCCGGGGCTCGTCCTGATCATCGTCGGATTCGGACTCAGCCGCATCGGCTGGCGCCTGCGCCGCAGCAAGACCGGATTGCAGACGTTGGATGGCGTCTGGAATGTCCTCGGGCAATATGGCGCTGGGGACGGTGCCACTGTGCCCCATCATCTTCAGAAGCTTGATCGCCGCCTCACCGAACATGGTGAAGCCCCCAACATCACTGTAGAAACGGATAAGCATCCCGCGAGGATACCGAACAAAGGTCCCTCGTTACCAGCACCCGCAGATAGCGAAGACGGCCCGATGCGAGTCATCCAGGATTTTCGCCGACGGGTCCGTTGCAGGTGCCGACGCCTTCTGGCGACCGCGAGCTTCGGATTCGTTGATTCGGCAAAACCGTCGGTTCCGCGGTACCGGCAGAAACCGCTCCGGAATGCACTCGGCCGGATTCGTTCCCGCCTTTCAGGATCGTGAGACGGGCGCGGCATTCCCGTCTTGTTTCGCGGACGGCTCGGCCGCACCGCTCCGCCTTCTTCACGGATTGCCGGCTCAAGTAGTCGCGCGTCGAGACGCGGCGGCCGAGTCGTCGCTGCGGTGGTCGCAGGTTTGCTGCGAGCGGATCGTTTCTACTCCCCTGAGCAGGCCGCGGCGCATTGCCTAGCCCGCATTGCTCACCGGGCTCCTGGATGAGAGTGCGGTTGTGGTGGTTCCGAGTGTGCGCTTGGACAGAAAAGCGTAGCGGTAGCTGCGGATTGAAGGAAAGCGCGTGCCCGGAGCCGCCACGATCGTGCGATCGCCGGGAGAGCGGAGTCCGTGACACACTAAGTTTTCTGTATGCGTCGGAATAATGCATAAAATGCAATCACATAGAGCAGATTCGAGCGGCCTGGTGAGCGGTGCAGGTTAGTCAGTTGACCCGCCTGGGGTTCGGGGCACATCTCAGCTGTCTTTGAACAACACGTTGGCGTCACACGGCGAGCCGGTCCGCACAGGGCATTGTCCTCACACTTCGCCCCGACGGCATGCACTTCGGCAGCCGCGCAATCGGGCGGTAGCTGGTGAAGGGCGCCACTGGAAGTTCGTCATGCAAACCGAAATCTCCCCGCGGCTCGAGAGTTCCGACATCCTACCGATATGGTCAATGTTCAGATCAAGAACGGCACAATGCTGATAATTCCGTCCTACTCACAACATTCGGTACCGCCTGACCAAAGTGGGCAGGAGCGCGTCCGCATCAGTTTGAGCATCATGTTCGCGTCGTTTGCGCAGAATATGGGCAAGCCCATGTGGTAGATCCGACCGCCGCATCAGCTCGGTCAGACGTTAGCCCGAAATTCTGCCGAGCTCGGTGTCGTTTTCGATCGTCGACAATGCGCCATCCGTCGCACCACGACTACGCCTATCAGGGCCACGAGCGTGGTGAGGGCAAGGAGAAAAAACAGTTTGGGGTCATGAAATATGCTCTGGGACACCCCGCAGCAGTTACCGCCGTACGCAAGCTGCCAACCGCCAAAGTACGCCACCGAAACGATCGCCAAGGCGGTGAAGTATACGGCTGGGAGGCCGACCGCGCGGCTCCACGGCCCGGATCTGGACAGACCCAGAGCGGCGCCCACTTGACCGTTTCCAACCAACAAGACCAACGTCAGCGACGCGATGATCGGCATATGCCCAACGAGATCGACTTTGCCAAACTCCACGACCGCTCCACTGAACATGGCGAGCAGCACCGACGCCGCGAGCCGGCTGCTCAATCTGCCGCCCATCGCGAGCACCATGACCAGACCGAATTCGGCCCACCCGGCATAGATCATGAACGTGCTGGGCTCCAATCCCATGGACAGGTGCGGTCGGCTGTGCAGGATTGGGGTCGACCATGCTGGATACGCCCACTTTTCCATCGCGGCCCAGCACAGCGTAACGGTCATGGACAGCACGAGCAGCGTCTGCCTATGCCGGGCGAACAGGGAAAGAATGCGCCCCCGAGCATTTTCGGTGCTGATGCCGATGAGGTATGCCGCCAACCCCAAGAAGAGCGGGTAGTCGGCAACGTGAAAGAGGCCGTAGTGCGACGCCGCGGACGCATACAGAAGCAGCACTGCCACCCCAGTTATCCACGCGCTGCGTCTGCTCAGACAAAAAACCGCGACAAACAGCTGCACCCAGCTGACTTGCTCCGTCGGAGCCGCCAACTCGGGCGTCAGGAAAACGGGTGACGGCAGAGACCAGAGCCAGGTGAGCCAAACCCCCATCGCTATTCGCACGAGGTCGTCAGGGTGGACAGGAAACTTCCACAATGGCCTCGCAGTCGATAGGCAGTTCGGTCGCCGCTTTGCGAGTTGATCCAAGCCGACAGCAAGCCACAAGGCGGGCACACTCAGCGCCAACCCGGTAAGCCAATGACGGTCGCCCGAAAATGAATGCGGCGCCACGGGCGCAGCAGTCAGGTCATAGGGCGCAAACCATTTGACATGTCCCCAGGCAACGTCGGGCAGGCAACTGGCAATGACGACATAGGCAAACCCCGCGCAAAGGCGGCCGGTATCGAACGGTGAGAGTGAATCGCCGGCAACCATCTGGACACGGTCCCTCGCATGAATGGACAGGCTGTCATCATTGCTCATCGAGGCTCGAGGATGAGTGCGGCGATTCACGTTCGCCAAGGGCACAATTCACAATGGCAGTGAGCACGTTTCGACGATACATGGCAGGAAGAGCAGCACGATGGGCGGCCATGGTGGAACGGTGCAAGACTGCGTACCGCCCGAACGAGAATTACCAGCCCGCCCCCTCGGTATAGCTTTTGGCCGAGTCAGCCAGTTCCTTGATGCACTCGTAGATGGGCTCTGCCGCGGCGACCTTGGGGCGAGCCCACATGAGCACCGGCAATCGGAGGGCGCGAGCCGCCCGAAGTTTACCCGCCACGGCATCGCCACCGCTATTTTTCGACACGAGCACGTCAATGCGGTGCCTTCGCATCAAGCGCAGCTCGTCGGATTCGTCGAACGGGCCCTTTGCTCTGATTACGGACAATCGAGGGTGTCGTGGCGAACAATCGTCGAGGCAGCGTACGAGCCAGTGTTGCCTCGGTCGAATTTGGTCCTCATGGTCCAGCGGAGTACGTCCAACGGTGAGCAGCGGGCGGGAAAAGTCCGCCATGGCCGTGACAATTGCTTCCCAATCGGCACAGTCGCGCCAATCCTCTGCCGGAGACGGCTGCCAGGCAGGGCGTCGATAACACCAAAGGGGAACCGATGCCGCGCGGGCGGCATCGACGGCGTTGGCACTGATCGTCCGAGCGTAAGGATGGGTGGCGTCGATGAGCATCCCGATTTGCGCCGCTACCAGGTAGTGCGCAAGACCTTCACCCCCGCCGAATCCGCCGACGCGCAGCGCACAGGCCATGTCGGGCCCATCGGTGATGCCGGCGACGCTGTAGATCACGCGACGTCCGACCGCGTGCAGCTGTTCGGCAAGCCATCGCGCTTCGCCGATCCCGCCAAGAATCAGGATCTGTCGCATCGAAATCCGGCATGACCGATGGTTTTGCCCTTTCGGTCGACCGCCCACACCTCCACGTCCACCAAATCGGACGTCCTGGTGCGCGCCACCTCGCGGGCCAGGACACAAACTCGATCTCCGAGCTCTATACGTTGCTCGCGCGCGCACGCCAGAGCCGCCACACTGGTGTTGGCAGCACGGATTCGATCGACCAGATCGGGATGCGCACCAAGCACGGCCGCCTCGCGTCCCAGCATGGGAAAGTCCACGGAGCATTTTCGACTGTGCAGGTCTATATGACCGGCCGCCAGCTTGCTGATCTTGCCAAAACCACCAGCAAGGCTCAGGCGCGGTACCGGCGCCTTGCGAAGATGTTTCAGAACGGCCCCCACGAAGTCCCCCATTTCGACAAGTGCCATGTCGGAAAATCCGTGCAGCCGACGCATGGCGGACTCGCTGGTGGAGCCGGTACAGGCGGCGATGTGCTCGATGCCGTTGGCCCGCGCAACGTCGATCCCCTGGTGGATGGACGCGATGTAGGCCGAGCAGGAATACGGCCTGACGATACCCGTCGTCCCGAGAATGGACAGGCCACCCACGATTCCAAGGCGTGGGTTCATCGTTTTGAGCGCCAGTGCGGCACCGTTCTCGACACCGATGGTGACCTCGAACCCACCCTCATAGGCCACCGAGCATGCAAGCCGGCCGAGATGGTCCTCGACCATCCTTCGCGGAACCGGGTTGATCGCAGGTTCGCCGACGGCGAGCTCGAGCCCTTCGCGGGTGACGGTTCCAACACCCTTACCCGCGTAGAACCGAACCCCTGACCTGGCGGACAGGGTTACGTTGGCATTCACGACGGCGCCATGGGTGCAGTCCGGGTCGTCGCCCGCATCTTTGATCGTGGCTGCGAACCCGCTGCGCTCATCGGCGCGGCATGCGCTCAACTGAAACACCACCTCCTGTCCGCGCGGCAGGCGGATTCGAACATCGAAACTGCAGTCACCGGTGAGCGCAGCGCGGGCTGCGGCGAGGCTGGCCGCTGTCGCGCAAGCACCCGTGGTGTAGCCACTGCGAAGTGGCTTACGTGCTTCGGGGGTTTCCTCTCGCATCCAATAGTGTTCGGGTGAACGGGTTTGCCGGTTAGAATACCGGGGATGATCACGCCGCACACCCTTGCCCACAGCAGCGCCCATTGAATGAGAGTCTTGATCGCGGACGACGTCCCGACGAATCGCATAGTCCTGCGGAACCTGATTGCTCGGCGCGGGCACGAAGTATTGGAAGCGGGCAACGGTCAGGAAGCCTTGGATGTCGCTCGCTCGCAGCAGCCGGACCTCATCGTTACGGATCTGCTGATGCCAGTCATGGATGGCTTCGCCCTTTGTCGAGCCTGCAAGGCCGATTCCGCTCTCAGTTCCATCCCGATTATCTTCTATTCCGGCACCTACACGTCGAATCCCGACCGGGAATTCGGCGATCGGCTCGGAGCCTCGGGATTTTTCGTCAAACCCCGGGAACAGGAATTGTTGCTGAACCGAATCGACGCCCTGCGACCCGGTCCCGACCTGTTGCTGGCGTCGCGGGAAACCGAGGAATTGGTGGCGGAGACGGATTATCTTCGCGCGCACAACGAAGCCCTCACGCGCAAGTTGAGAGAGAAGATTTCCGAGCTTGAAGCAGTCAACCGTGCCCTGGAGCTCGACATCGAGGGGCGGCAGCGCGTCGAAGCCGACCTTCAGGAAGCACGCTCGCATCTGGAGCATCTTGTCACGCAGCGTACGCAAGCTCTTGCAAACGCCAATCATGAGCTTTCGCAGGAGATCGAGCAGCGACAAAAAACCGAACAAGAAGCGCGCGACCTGGAAGTGCAACTGGCGCACATGGCGCGACTGAGCATAGCGGGACAAATGGCCGCCGAACTCGCCCACGAGTTGAACCAGCCCCTCGCCGCGATCACAACTTACGCACAGACCTGCATGATGCTGCTGGACGCGGACAACGTCGATAGGAAACAGCTGGTCGAGCCGTTGGAGTTGGTGGCCAGCCAGGCGCAGCGGGCCGGAGAGATTATTCGCCGAGTTCGGGAATTCACCCGCAAGACGACCCCCCACAAGCGACCGGTAAGCGTCAACCGCTTGATCAACGATGTCTTCACGCTCATCAAGCCCCAGGCACGATCTGAATCGGTGGAAGTTCGACTGGATCTCTCTGAAGGCCTTCCGTCGGTCGAGGCCGACGAGGTACAGATTCAGCAGGTTCTGATGAACTTGATCTGTAACAGCCTCGACGCCCAGCGTTCGTCCGAAAACGTGAACGGGAAAGCCTTGACGCTGCGCAGCCGGCTGGATGAATCCGGCGCCGTACATATCCAAATTTGCGACAACGGACCGGGGCTCGACCCCAAAATCGCGGACCGACTTTTCGATCCATTCTTTTCGACCAAGACCGATGGAATGGGGCTCGGACTGGCGATCAGCCGCTCGATCATCGAAGCTCACCAGGGTCGCCTGTGGCACGAGCCGCGACCGGCTGGCGGCGCCCGATTCCAGTTCACGCTCCCGGCCGGTGCTGTTCATGAAGGACCACGTCTCGACTGAGCAAGTGGAAGTGCAGTGCCCTGCCCTTCTCTTGGCGGCTCCGGCCTCCGGGCAGGGCAAGACGACGGTCACGGCCGCGCTGGCGCGACTTCATCGAAACGCGGGGCGTGTTGTGCGCGTCTTTAAGACAGGGCCTGATTTCCTCGACCCGATGATCTTGGAGAGGGCGTCG
>JBFGYN010000206.1:0-7277 GCA_041587415.1 Candidatus Competibacterales bacterium
CCGAACGCAAGTGCGCCCATGAGGAGGCCCGGAACGATCTTGTCGCATACGCCGAGGCACAGCGCCGCATCGAACATGTTGTGAGAGAGGGCAACCGCCGTCCCTTGTGCGATGACATCCCTGGAAAACAAACTGAGCTCCATTCCCGGCTGTCCCTGGGTGACACCATCGCACATGGCGGGCACACCGCCGGCAACTTGCGCGACCCCGCCGGCGTCGCGGGCGGCATCTTTGATCAAATCCGGAAATCGCCCAAGAGGTTGGTGGGCTGAGAGCATGTCGTTATAGGACGTGACGATGCCAATGTTGGGAACAGGTTCGAGCGAGAGCTTGATCTTCTCGAGCTTTTCATTGGCGGCAAAACCGTGTGCCAAATTGCCCGCCGACAGCTCGGTTCGGTGCGGGCGAGGACGGCGTTCCGACTCGACACGAGCCAGATAGGCCTTCCGCAATTGCTCGCTGCGTTTGCGGATACGGTCGGTAACACGCGCAACAGTGCTATTGAGTTCTGTCATGGGTCTTCGTTCTCGCAGAGTAGTATGTCGACGGGCACGGTTGTCTGTCGAAGGATCGCGCGCACCGGCATCGCCTCGACCGGACCGTCTTCCATTGCACGTCGATAGGTTTGCAGTTTACTCGCCCCGGGGACGTGCAGGATGATGCGTCGCGTATTCAGTAATGTCGGCAAAGTCAGAGAAATCCTCGGTACCGGCGACACCGTGGGATTCAACAGTGCGGCGCGCTCTCCCGAGCTGGGATGCAAAGCAGACCCGAGCTCATCGGCGCCGGCACTCGGGAAGAGACTGGCAGTGTGCCCATCGTCACCCATTCCTAGCAGGACAAGGTCAAACGGAAGCGGCAAACTGTCCAGTCGGCGTTCGATTGCACCAAGCGAATCCGCGGCGTCCGCCGCGCTTTCTTTCAGCCCGACAAAAGTCGCCGCTGCGGCCTCACCGTTGAGTAAGCTGTTTCGAATCAGATTCTCGTTGCTCATGGAATCCGACGTGTCGACCCAGCGCTCATCGGCGAGCACGACGGTCACTTGGTGCCAGGGCAACGACATTCCGCGCAACGCGTCGAAGTAATGTTTGGAGAAACGTCCGCCGGACACACAAATGAGGGCGCCACCACGCGCAGCGACCGCCGAATGGATTGCCTCGCAAATGTCGCTGGCAACATGGTCTGACATCTCACCGACTGTTTGAAATCGGCGTTCGACGAGACCGGATCGAGCCGTCATATCATGTCCTCGTGCCAAGTCAGACCGTCTCGCTCAATCATCGCCATGGGAGCCGAGCGACCCCGCTCACCGAAAGTATAGATGCCGGGGTACCGCATCTGCGATTCTTGCCCCTCGCAGATCGGAGCTACCCATCCGAGGCTCAATTGCGACGCGCGTTATCCTCGATCGACCAGAAACTTGTCTACCTGGCCGCGAGTCGGCATGCCGGGAATGCCGCCCCGAACAGTTGTCGCCAGCGCGCCAACGGCGTTGGCGAATCGGCAGACCTTTTTCAGTCGGTCCGAGTCCTGCAATGACTCGGGGTCCCCCAGCACACCCGCCAAAAGACCAGCCATGAAACCGTCACCCGCGCCCGTGGTGTCCACGGTCTCGACCACGAAGCTTTCGGCGCTCCCCTGGAAGTCGCCCGTTGCAAAGAAACTTCCTTTCTTACCCATGGTGACGACCATGAGTTCCAGCCCGTCGTGCCACAAATCGCGCACGCCGCGGGACGGATCGGTTTGACCGGTGAGAAACGCCAGTTCATCGTCCGACAACTTGATGATGTTAGCTCGATTCAGACCGCTGAGAAGTCCTTCCTTTGCCTCAGCGCTGCTCGGCCAGAGGTCCAGCCGCAAGTTGGCGTCGTAGGAAACGCGCCGGCCTGCGTCCCGGGCGAGATCCACCGCGTGCAGCGTGCCTTCCCGGCTTGGCGAGGTAATGAGCCCGATGGACCCGAAGTGAATCATCTGACACGCCCGGACCGTGTCCTCGGCGACATCCTGGGGTCGCAGCAGCGTGTCAGCTCCTGGGTGCCGATAGAACATGAACTCCCGCTCACCTTCTGCCGTCAATGACACGAATGCGACACCCGTTGGAGATTCGCTGGTTCGCCGCACGGAGGAGACGTCAATTCCTTCCGCTGCCAGGGTGTCGACCAGGAAGTCTCCGAAAGGGTCGCTTCCCACCATGCCGAGGAACCCGGTAGTCACACCGAGCCGGGCGAGGCCGACCGCGACGTTGGCGGGCGCTCCACCAGCAGCTTTTACGAATCGAGCCGCCTGGGCGAGGCCTAGACCACCGTCCGCCGGCACGAAGTCGATTAGGGCTTCCCCCATACAAACAACGGTTGGATTCACTTTCAATTCCCCTCTGCTGTCACCACTGGACGCTCGCGGAGATACGTCTGCGACGGCGCACCCGGAACGGGAAGGCACAATGGCTTAAAGTGATGTTCCGTTCGGTAAGCCGCCCGTCTCGGAAACGCGGACCTGAATGCTAGAACTTCTGGATAGTCAAATCAAATCGAGTTATTTATTAGCGGAACGTTCCCTTGAGCCGGTACGCATGACCGCTGACCGGTGCAGATATCTGGCGGACCGGGGGCCAATCGCCGTGGCATGGGCCGGCTGGGGCAAGTGGCTGGCCTTGTCGGAAATTCTCGCGATTGGACTGTCGCGCGCCGGTCGACAATGATGCTCCACGGTGCCACCTCTGGATTCTCGGCGAGCGTCTCATGGCGCATCGTTCCGGGGCGACGACCAAGCGGCCAGCTCACCGGGCGCCAGCTCGTTTTGCCCCATCAAGAAGTGGACGTTTCCCGGCGCCGGCACGGTCACCGCGTCCGGACCGTAGTTGAATGCGAAACATACTTTGCCCCGGCGGCGCAGTCGAACACCCGGGGGCAGCGATTCGATTGCGAGGCCCGCGTCTCGACAAAGGTCGGCTATTACCGCCCGCCGCAGATCCCGCTCCGGCCAGCCCGCGAGGTAACGGTGACGCCCGTGCTTGAACAGCGCACCCATTCCGTCCGCAAATCGGGCGAGCGGTTGCAGTTCTGTTTCCACATTCTCTCGCCAGCGGCTGATGGATAGGTGCTGCCCGGCGTACTCGACCCGCTCGAGCACTCCGGGGCGCAAGGATTCGACCCGTGTGATGCGAATGGGGATCAGCTCTTGTAGTTCACCTGGTGGAAGATTTGACGGAATCTGGAAGGAAGCGCTCTTGCTCCCGGTCCGTGGGCCGATCAACACTTCGCCGCCAAACGCCGCGAGCCGCCCCGGCAACCCATCGGGGACGACCGGCAGGCTGGGAATGACCACGGCACGATAACCCTCCAATGGGGCGGTTGCGGAAACCACGTCCACATCCTGTCCCCATTCCCGCAGCGCTTCGTAGAACTCGAAGCTCAGCCGCAGATAGTCGAAACTCGCACCCTGCGGCTGAATGCCGAGCAGCCACGCCGCCTCGTAGTCGAACACGAGTGCGATCGGCGCCTTGGAGGTCGGCCCCAACGGTAATTTCTCGATCTCCTCGGACACCCGTCGGACCTCCTCCGTTGCAACATCGGGTTTGCCGTCAGGCAGATTCAAGCCAGCGTGCATTTGCTCCTGTGCGAACGGCGCTTGTCGCCATCGAAAGTAGGAAACCAGTTCGGCGCCGTGGGCGAATGCTTCCCAAGTCCATAGCCGTACCATGCCGGGCAGCGGCGCCGGATTGTGCGGCGCCCAATTGACGGGTCCCGGCTGCTGCTCCATGACCGCGAACCTCCCGGTACCCATCCCCCGGTAGAGGTCATGGTGAAAACCGGCGAAATCCGGGTGTCCGGCACGAAGCCAGCGCCGCTTCTCCTCGTCGTCGAACCAGCCTTGGTCGAGAAACCCCAGCGGATAGCTGTCCCAGGTCGACATGTCGAGATCCTGGGCAACCGGGTAGTGGTCGAACGCAGTGAAAAAGCCCATGAAATTGTGGACGATGTCTCGGCTCGGGCTGTGCTCGCGCAGGATGTCAGCCTGCAAGCGATTGAAGTGAAGCACTTGGTTGGATGCAAACCGATGGTAGTCCAGCCGGTGCGAGGGATTCGCCTCGGTGACGGTACCGACCGGCGGGTCGATCTCCTCGAAATGGCGATATTCCTGACTCCAGAACACAGTCCCCCAGGCCGCGTTGAGGGCCTGGACATCCGCGTAACGCTGGCGTAGCCAGTCGCGAAAAGCGTCCGCGTCGGCGGGCGCATAGCTCAGCACCGTATCGTGGCAGCCATACTCGTTGTCGGTTTGCCAAGCGGTGACCGCCGTATTCTCTCCGTAGCGTTGGGCCATGAGGGTGACGATGCGGCGACACTCTTCCTTGTACTGGGGGCTGGAAAAACTGTAGTGGCGCCGCGATCCGAAGCCTCGGACTCGCCCGTCCGCGCCAACCGCGAGAATCTCGGGATGACGATCAACCAGCCACTTCGGCGGCGTCGCGGTGGGTGTACCGAGAATCACCCGCAAACCGGCGGCGGCCAGGACGCCGACGGCATCGTCGAGCCAGGCCCACTCCAGGCGGCCCGGTTCCGGTTCAATTCGGCTCCAAGCGAACTCGGCGACTCGAACTTCGGTAATGCCCAACTCGCGCATGCGGGCGGCATCCTGCGCCCAGCGGTCGCGCGGCCAATGTTCCGGGTAATAACAGACGCCAAGTTTCATGTCTCCTCCAACATCATCCACCTGGCTAGCTGGCCCACATCGCCCACCGGGCTTGCGGATGAGAGTGGGGTTGTAACGGTTCCGAGTCCGTGCCTGGACAGAAAAGCGTAGCCGTCGCTGCGGTCCAAGGGAAGGTGCGGGATCGGGACCACTGCAACGGTGCTATCGCCGGAAGGGCGCCGGCGGTGATAAATGGTTTTCGGCGGGATGCGAGGTAGGTCATACGATGCAACCACTTCGTTCGCTCGTGAGCGGCCTGGTGAGCAATGGGGACCAGTCCGCGTCGATGCGCCCCAGGCTGCAATTCGCTTCGTGCTCAGCGAATATTGATTGCGCTGTTTCCAACGCGATGATCCGTGTCGTCTAGCCTTTTGGTAAGCTCTGGACGATTGCGTCCGGGAATTGCCATGGCAAATCCTTGGGCGCAGCGGCTCGACGACCTCCGAATGGTCGCGGTGGGGCGAGCCAGGGACAGTCGTAATGAACCTCCGGTTCGACAACCGATGGTAGCCACGATATGAAGAAAGTTCGTTGGGGCGTCTTGGGCGCGGCAAAAATTGCAACCACGAAGGTTATCCCGGCCATGCAGCTCGCCGAGGTCTGCGACGTTACGGCGATCGCCTCCCAGTCACTGGAAAAGGCTAGAGCCGCAGCAGAGCCGTTGAACATACCCAAACCCTACGGGGACTACGCGGCATTGCTGCGGGATCCGGACATCGACGCCGTCTATATTCCGTTGCCGAATCATTTGCACGTGCCGTGGTCGATCAAGGCGCTGCAAGCAAACAAGCACGTGCTGTGCGAAAAGCCCATTGCCCTAAGTGCAGTGGAGGCTCGGGAGCTACTGGAGACTGCCGAGCGACACCCGGAGCTGAAAGTGATGGAAGCGTTCATGTACCGCCATCATCCGCAGTGGCAATTAGCGCGGCAACTGATTAACGAGGGCAAGATCGGCAAGCTGCGTACCGTTCACTCGTTCTTCTCCTACTACAATGTGGATCCTGACAATGTTCGCAATCAGGCGGGTATCGGTGGTGGCGGCCTGATGGACATTGGTTGCTACTGCATTTCCCTTGCGCGCTTTCTGTTTGGATCCGAACCGCGCCGCGTTTGCGGCTCCATTGAATACGACCCCCAGTTCAGAACGGACCGCCTCGCCACCGGAATACTCGAATTCGTAGGTGGCACGTCGACTTTCACTTGCGGGACGCAGTTGGCGCCGTTTCAGCGAGTGAACATCTACGGAACCCATGGGCTCGTGGAAATACAGATTCCTTTCAATGCTCCGCCCGATCGGCCATGCAGAATCATGCATCAACATGGCAATGAGATGGCCGAGATCTCGCTCGAAATCTGCGACCAATACACGATTCAGGCCGAGCTGTTCTCCAGGGCCATACTCGACGATACAAAAGTGCCGACGCCGCTGGATGACGCAGTGTCCAATATGAAGGTCATCACGGCACTATTCTCCAGTGCAGAGCATGCCGCGTGGGTGGAGATCACCTAACCCATCAGGGGCGTCCCATCGCAGTCACTGAGCGCAACGTCGCGAGAATTCGGGGGGTGTGGTCACTAGCGCTGTTGACGAGCTTGTGTCTGGTGCGTTGCAGGACCGGCGGGGGCCAGGCCGGCACGATCGAGTGAACGGGGACGTATTCTTCGCATGCCCTGGAGGGCACTCGCGGGGCTCATACTGCCTCGCTCGATTGCGGACCCAGGTGGATTGCGGCGAAAAGTCCGACTCGGCGGTCAGTCCTACAAACCGATTGCCGAATAAAATCGGTGCACCATCGAATGCCGGTAGACTTGGCCAGGTCGGAGCACCGCCGAAGGGAATTCCGGGTGGTTGGGGCTGTCTGGAAAGTGCTGGGATTCGAGGCAGAATCCGGTGTGGGCGCAGTAGAGGGTTTGGCCCTTCCCGCGGCAGTGGCCGTCGAGCTTGCTTCCGTCATAGAACTGCAAACCAGGCTGTGTGGTGTGGAGTTCCATCGCGCGACCCGACACCGGCTCGTGGACCCTGGCCGCCAGCCTCAGGACCCCGGGCTCTCCGTCGAGGACATAGTTGACGTCGTAACCACCTGGAACGTTTCCGATATCACGGCCGATGGGTTTTGGCACACGGAAGTCATAGGGCGTTCCTGCAACCGGCTCGACCCTACCCGTGGGAATTCGGCCATCGTCCACAGGCGTATAATACTTGGCGTTGATCGATAGCTCGTGATCCAGAATTGTCCCGCCGGGCCTACCCGACAGATTCCAGTAGCTGTGGTGGGCCAGGTTTACCACGGTCGCCCGGTCCGTGTGCGCGCTCATGTCAATGCGGAGCTCAGCCGGCGCGGTGAGCGTGAAGACTACCTCCACGGTGAGCGTGCCCGGATAGCCCTCTTCGCCGTCTGGCGAGACGTAACGCATGGCCAGCGCCGGGATTTCGCCCAACTCGGTCCGGTCCTCGGCAACCCAGACCACCTTGTCGAAACCTCTGGTGCCACCGTGAAGGTGATTCGAGCCGTCGTTCAGGGCTAAGCAGTATTCGTGGCCATCGATCCGAAATCGCCCGGCCCGAATCCGGTTGGCACAACGCC
>JBFGYN010000207.1:0-7248 GCA_041587415.1 Candidatus Competibacterales bacterium
GCAAGAAGCACGGGTAGGCATGGGATCAAGTGACGCATGACGAACATGGCCATGTTGCCGGACGGCATGCCGACATGGACGTGTGTCGCAAAGGTCAACTGGTTGCGTCCGACGATGCCGTAGTCCGATTTCATCTGCAAAAAGCGCGGGTTTGGCGTGATCAGGGCCAACCGGGTGCCGAAGGTGTGCGTTCCAGCTCCACATACGCGCATGTGGAGCTGGTCGCACCGCCGCTTGACCTTGCGCAACGAATCGAGAAGCTGGTCAGCAGCACTTGGCGTGTCTTCTGCGACCGGAGAGACGATCTCCACGCAAGATTGGATGAACTCGGGCTTGACGAGCTCGTTGCCGGGAAAGAACTCGATGAGCGGCATGATGCCGTCGGTCAGATCCAGCGTTTTGGCATCGAGCAGCTGCAGCTCGAGCTCGATACCCACGGTGGGCCTCGGCGACGGCTTGAAATCCATGGTGCTTAGGGAACCGCACCGAGGCGCAAGCGCGCGACCTCGTCAAAGAATGCTGCGCCCACTTTCAACACCTCCTCGTCGATGTCGAACGCGGCATTGTGTAACGGGATCGGCTCCCAATCGCTGGGTCGTGCGCCAAAGCGCACGAAGCACCCCGGCACCTCGGCGAGGTAGTACGCGAAGTCCTCCGAGCCCATACTCGGATGCTCGGCAGTCGTCAGGCAGGCGTCACCGAGGATGTTACGCGCGGCGTTGCGTGCAACCGTGACCTCGGAAGGTGAATTGACCACGGGCGGGTAGCCATGCCGAATGTCGACACTGACTTTCGCCTCATGGAGATTCGCGGCCGCATCCGCCATGCGGCGCAAGCCGCTGTGAATGTGGTTCCGCACCTCCGGCAGGGTCGTTCGAATGGTCCCCTCGAATTCTGCCTCGCCCGCAATGACGTTTGCCGCGGAGCCGCCGGACATGCGGCCGACCGTGACAACGGTGGGATGCAATGGGTTCGTTTCCCGTGAGACCAATGTTTGAAGAACCAGTATGAGCGTACTGGCAACCAGTATGGCATCGGTTGCTTCGTGGGGCCGCGCACCGTGGCCGCTCTCGCCTTGGATCTTGATCGAGAAGCGGTCGGACTGAGAAGTCACGACGCCGTCGCGAATCATGATGATGCCAGGTTCGTAGTCGTGGGTGACGTGGCCGCCGAAAATCGCTATTGCGTCGGTCAGCGCTCCGTCGGCGATCGCCACTCTGGAGCCACCGCCTGATTCCTCGGCCGGCTGGAATACGAACCGCACATTGCCGGGTGGCGGATCGTCGGCGAGCAGCGAGGCTGCGCCGAGCACCATAGCCATGTGCGCCGCGTGGCCGCAGGCATGCATCGTGCTCGGATCCAAAGAAGCATAGCTGGCGCCAGTGAGCTCGCGTCCGGGAAGTGCGTCCATTTCCGCACGCAGCGCCACGAAGGGCTTGCCGGGTGCGACGACCAGCTCGGCAAGCACACTATGTCCCTTGCCCGCGTGGCTCACGGACAAGCCGAGGGCAGCCAGCTCGCTCTTGAGGTATTCGGCTGTCTTGACTTCCTGGAAAGCCAGTTCGGCGTGGGCGTGCAGCCATCGCCGCATCTCCACGAGATGAGCATAAATGCCGGCAGATTTCAGCATGGATGTTTCATCCTGATCCCATTGTCCAACCCAATTGCGTGTGGCGACGCCGTGCTGGGACTGTGAGCGGGCACCAGCAGACTGGTGGCAAGTTGGACATCCCGTTGCCGGGATTCGTGCCCAACGGTCCCGCATTTTATCCCGGGTAGGTGCTGGGCAGAGAGCCCGAGCACAGCTCGCCGGGCAACGGCAGGCACTTGCGCATGCTGTTGCCCGGCCCGATGGATGGCGGGCGCTACGTTCCATTCGCCCCTTGCCGCCGGACGAAGGCGCGGCTCGTCGCCCAACTCGCCCCGCCGGCCCACATCGTTCTCTGCCACGTGGGTCGTATGCTGGATCACGGCATTGAGAGGCCCTCCTTGGACTAGCAAGCCGGGCCCGCTGCTCGCAGCTCGCTGAGACGGCTCTGCAGCGGCGCCGAGAGTGGAATTCGCCATTCGATCGCAACTTTGCCAACCATTGAGAGATTGCTCGTGGCGGGATGCTCCAATGATTGGATCCAAGTAGTCTATTAGTCCGGATATTTCACCAGGGCGACCTTCGGCTAGCTCGCAGGTGGTTGATCGGTAAAAGTTTATGTCCAGTTTAGCGGCTCAGTTCTGGCGTACAAAGTGTACCGCCGCCAAAGGCCGCCTGGTGAAGTATCCGGGCTAGTCGCCACGGTGACGGAGTGCCACAGGCTTGTATGATTACAACCCACTGTTTTACTTAACGTAATGGACCAAGTTGGCGCGTCGTGGCGCAATGTTGGGGCTAGACATCTCCCAGCCGTGCTGCTGGCGATGAATGGCGTCATGCACCTATATTTCGGCGGACTCTTCATTGCGGCGCCCGAAGCCATCATGGCGGATCTCTCCATTGCTGCGCTGACGCCGGCGGGGCTGACCGAGATGCGCACTTTCTATGGCGGCCTGATGACGGCCATCGGCCTGTACTTCTGCTGGGGGGCGGGCTCGAAAAAGCTGCGCTACGGCGCGCTTGTGTTCCTGATTGTCAGCTATGCGGGTGCCGTGGCCGCCAGGTCGTTCGGCATGGCCGTGGACGGCGTGTCGGACCCGATCATCGTTCGAATTCTCGTGATCGAAGTCGCGGGTCTCGCATCCGGGTGCCTGGGCCTGTGGGTTCACAGTCGCCGCGCAAGCGCCTGAGGATTTCGAACCAGGTCGATTCGCCAGCATCGAACTCGCGGCGCACCGCACGCCACGGCCGAGCTCATGCCCAGAACCTGGGCGTATTGGCTGATCGCTTGCTATCGCAGCGACCACGGGGTAACCGGACCAGACCGTCGGGTCGCTCGACATCCACCTCATCGAAAAACAGCATGGCGAACTGAACCTCCACGTTCAATGCGCCGCCACAGCGGTGGACCAGGGTGAGCGCACCGGTCCGATCCGTCGCACAAGAAGAATCGGCCTTCCTGAGCAGGTGCCATGCCACTGCGGGGCATGGAACAATAGGCTTCTCTAGATTGACGCGAAATCACGCATCACGGTGGACTTTCCGGGGTAGGACATTGAACGTAAAGGGAGACCGAGTGCCGGTGTTTTCGCGCGACCGGCTCGACGCGGTGATTTTCGATCTGGACGGTGTGGTGACCGACACCGCCGCGATCCACGAGGCGGCCTGGAAGGAAACCTTCGACGAGTTGCTGCGCCGCTACGACGGAAGAGACCGAAAGGCGCCCTTCTCACACGATGATTATCGCCGATTCGTGGACGGCCGGCCGCGAGTGGAGGGCATCCGCCGGTTCCTCGCAGCTCGCGGAATCCAGCTTCCCGAAGGGCGCGCGGAGGAGGCCGACACGATTGAGGGGTTGGCACATCGCAAGAACGCCCGTTTCCTCGAACGGCTCCAGAGCCACCCGCCGGGTGCGATTCCAGGGTGTCTCAAACTCATCGAGCAGCTCAACGATAGTGGCTATCGAACCGCCGTCGTGACGGCGAGCCGAAACGGCCGCGCCGTTCTGGAGAAACTTGGGCTGCATGACCGATTCGATGTCTGCGTCGACGGAAACGACACGGCACGGTGCGGGTTGGCGGGCAAACCCGCTCCCGATGCCTTTCTCCACGCGGCGCAGCTGATGAGGGTCGAGCCGCGCCGATGCGCCGTCGTCGAGGACGCGATCGCCGGTCTGAGGGCTGCGCGGGCCGGCGGGTTTGGCTTGGTGGTTGCCGTGCTGGCCGCGGGCGTGGAGCGCGCGTCCGCGCTGCCCGAAGCCGATGCCGTGTTCGCGGATCTGGCGGATGCCCGCGTCGCGGAGAGCAAAGGGGGACCGCGCCTGGCGGCGGGGCTGCCGTCGGCCCTCGAAGCCCTAGCCGAGATATTGGCGTCCGACGGCGGGCGCGAGCCCATCGTGCTGCTGGACTATGATGGCACCCTGACGCCCATTGTCGATCGGCCGCAGGATGCCCATCTCGACGAGGTGACGCGCGACGCATTGCGTTCCCTCTGCCGGATGGCGCCGGTGGCGATCGTGAGTGGTCGCGGATTGCAGGACCTGCAGGATCGCATCGGCCTGATCGGACCGGTCTACGTCGGCGAGCACGGTTTCGACATTGCCGATGGCATGCCCAATAGCCAGGCACTGGACGGGATCCAGGACTATCTGCCCCGCCTGGACAGCGTCGAGCGTTTGCTGCGCAAGCAGCTGGAGAGCATCGACGGGGCGCTCGTCGAGCGAAAGAAATTTTCCATGGCCGTGCATTTTCGGCTCGTGAAGGCCGGCAAAATCCCGCAGATTCGCACCCTGGTGCGCCAGGTATTGAAGGAGAATCCGGAACTCAAATCGACACCTGGGAAGCGAGTCATCGAGATTCAGCCCGCAATCGACTGGCACAAGGGTAAGGCCGTGGAGTCTCTGCTGGAGCGGCTCGATCCGGTGCACCGCCGGCATGCCATCTACATCGGCGATGATCGTACGGACGAGGATGCATTCGCCGTTCTCGAGGGTCGAGGAACGGCGATACTGGTCCGCAGCCAGGACTCGGAGACCTCCGCGCACTACGTGCTCGAAGATACGGTTCAGGTCACGGAGTTCATCCGAGCACTTACCGAGGCACTCAGAGGCCGCTGATCGGCGGACCGACAAACAAGGAGATTGGCGAGTGAATCTTTGGGTGCTGGAATTCCGTGAATTCGACCCCAAGCGAGAAGGTACACGCGAGGCCCTGTGCACCCTGGGCAACGGCTATTTTGCCACCCGCGGTGCCGCATCGGAGACCTTTGGCGGGAGTCTGCACTACCCCGGCACCTATCTGGCTGGCTGTTACAACCGCCTCACCAGCCGAGTGTCGAACCGCAAGGTGGAGAACGAAGACCTGGTCAATCTGCCCAACTGGCTGCCCGTATTGGTGCGAGCGGACGGGCAGACGTGGCTCGATGCCAGCTCGTCGGTGGTTACAGAGTACCGGCAGGAACTCGATCTGCGGCACGGGCTGCTGGAACGAACGGTCTGCTTCCGAGACCCGTCTGGTCGCGAGACGCGCATCACGAGCCGGCGCATCGTCCACATGACGAGACCGCATTTGGCGGTAAGCCAGACCACCGTCACGGCGCTGAACTGGCGCGGCGACCTGGAGCTACTGAGCGCTCTCGACGGGACGGTTCGCAACCGGGGGGTGAAGCGATACCGCGGTTTGAACGACAGGCATCTGGTGCCGCTCGAAGCGCAAGTCGCCGATGACGGCATTTTGTGCCTCCAGGTGGAGACGAATCAGTCCCACATTCGTATCGCACTGGCCGCACGGCATCGGTTGCGCGGTGCCGACTCCTCGGCCGAGTTCGTGCGGCAATGGGAAACCCGACCGGGATATTTGGCTGAACGCATGCGTGCAGCGGTGCAACCTGGGGAATCCGTTACTCTGGAGAAGGTCGTCTCCATCTATTCCTCGCGCGACCGGGCCATATCGTCAGCCGAATTGCAGGCCGTTGCGGCTGTGCGCCGCACAACCGGCTTCGAAACGCTGCTGGAAGAGCACGGGCGTGCATGGGAAGAGCTCTGGGGCCGGTTCGACATTGCGATCTCCGGGCGCGATGCCGCTGGCAGGTTGCCGGATACGCTGCTACTGCGGCTGCATCTGTATCATCTGCTGCAGGTGGCTTCACCGAACGTGCGCCACGTGGACGCGGGCGTTCCGGCCCGGGGGCTGCATGGCGAGGCATACCGAGGTCACGTGTTCTGGGACGAGCTGTTCATACTCTCGCCCTTGACCTTCCGCATGCCGGACATCACCCGAACGCTGCTCATGTACCGGTGGTACCGGCTCGGCGAAGCCAAGGCGGCGGCACGCGAACTCGGGTTTCGCGGCGCCATGTTTCCGTGGCAAAGCGGCAGCGATGGGCGCGAGGAGACGCAGGAGCTGCATCTCAACCCGCACTCGGGCCGGTGGTTGCCGGACAACTCCCGGCGACAGCGGCACGTGAACGCCGCCATTGCTTTCAATGTCTGGCATTACTACCAGATCACGGGCGACGCCGAGTTTCTGCACTTCTACGGTGCTGAGATGTTGCTCGAAATCGCGCGGTTCTGGGCCAGCATCGCCGAATACGTGCCGGAGACGGACCGTTTCGAGATCCGGCAGGTCATGGGGCCGGACGAATACCACGACGGATACCCTGACGAGGAGCCGGCGGGGATCCACAACAATGCGTACACGAACGTCATGGCCAGCTGGACCCTGCGCACGGCACGCGCCGCGCTCGATCACTTGGCCGCGGATCGGCGGGAAGAGTTGCTTGGTAACTTGCGCATCGATGACCAGGAGCTCGAGCACTGGAGCCGATGCAGCCGCCGCCTGCGTGTCGATTTTCACGATCGTCGCATCATCAGCCAGTTCCAAGGTTACGAGCGTTTGCAGGAATTCGACTGGGACGGCTACCGGCGACGGTACGGGAACATTCAGCGGCTGGACCGCATCCTAGAAGCCGAGGGCGAGTCGCCGAATCGCTTCAAACTCTCGAAGCAGGCGGACGTGCTGATGCTTTTCTACCTGTTTTCCGCCGAGCAGTTGAGCGAAATGTTCGAGCACCTGGGGTACGAATTCAGGCCCGAGTGGATCGGCGACAACATCGAGTACTACAGCCGGCGCACGTCACACGGATCGACTCTGAGCCGCGTCGTGCATGCTTGGGTCCTGAGCCGGAGCGACCGCACCGGGTCCTGGGCTCTGTTCACGGAAGCGCTCGAAAGCGACTATGCGGACATCCAGCGCGGCACCACCGAGGAGGGCGTCCACCTGGGAGCGATGGCCGGAACCATCGATCTGATCTTCCGCTGCTACACCGGGCTCGAGGTGCGGAATGGCGTGTTGTGGCTGAACCCGGTTCTGCCCGACCAGCTGCAAAGCCTTTCCGTGGGTTTGCGATTTCGGGGCCGGCTATTGAAGGTGGAAGTCGGGGCCGATCGAGTCCGAATCCGCTCGTCGGACCACGAAGGGGAAGCGCTGGTCATCGGAATCCGCGACCGTCTCGTGGAGCTGGAGCCAGGGGGGGTCGGGGAATTTTCGCTCTAACCCGGATATTTCACCAGGGCGGCCTTTGGCTAG
Organism: Candidatus Competibacterales bacterium; assembly: GCA_041587415.1. Taxonomy (GTDB): domain Bacteria; phylum Pseudomonadota; class Gammaproteobacteria; order Competibacterales; family JAHEDQ01; genus JBFGYN01. Next base: position 7,174 of record JBFGYN010000207.1, read on the forward strand.
CTCGCAGGTGGTTGATCGGTAAAATACCTGTTCGGTTAGTTCTGGCGTGCAAAGTATACCGCCGCCAACGGCCGC
>JBFGYN010000208.1:0-7238 GCA_041587415.1 Candidatus Competibacterales bacterium
CTCTTGCCCCGAGGCGCTCGGACAGATCGTTCTGCAAGCGGCGAATGTCCGGGTCGACACGGGTCTGGTGGGGTGCGGACTTCGGCTCGCTCAACAGACGCCGAACGAATGCCTCGGTCTCGCGCACGGACAGCGCGCGCGTCACCACATGCCGGGCCGCTTGGTCCTGACGCGCCGGATCGAGGGGCAGCAACGCCCGAGCGTGGCCCATCTCCAGTTTTCGTTCGCGCAGCAGCGTCTGAGCCGAATCGCTGAGGTCCAAGAGCCGTAGCAAGTTGGAGACGGCTGCGCGTGACCGGCCGACCGCGGCAGCCACCTCCTGATGAGTGAGCTGAAACTCCTCCACCAGGCGCGACAGGGCATGGGCCTCTTCCAGCGGGTTAAGGTCCTCGCGCTGGATGTTCTCGATCAGCGCCATCGCAATTGCGGCGCGATCCTCGATATCGCGAATCAGCACCGGGACCCGATCGAGGCCCACCAGCTGCGCGGCCCGCCATCGTCGCTCTCCGGCCACGATTTCGTAACCTCCGTCGGCGAGCGGGCGCGCGATAATGGGCTGAACCATGCCCTGCGATTGGATGGAATCGGCAAGCTCCTGGAGTGTGTCCTCGCGAATGTCATCGCGTGGCTGATAGATGCCCCGTCGAAGCATCTCCACCGGTACCTCCCGGACCACCATGGCGGAGTCGGACGGGCCGGGGCTCGTGCCGCTGCCCAGCAGAGCGTCCAGTCCGCGGCCCAGACCGCTGCGTTTCATGCTCACCCGTAAACTCCCAATGTCGTTGCTCAGGCGGCTTGCCCCGTGGGCCGACCCCGATTGACAATTTCATGGGCTAGGGCCGCGTAGGCCTCGGCACCACGTGAGGCCTGATCATACAGACCAATGGGCAACCCATAGCTTGGCGCCTCCGCGAGGCGGACGTTCCTCGGCACGATCGTGTCGAATACGCGTCCGCCGAAATGGCTGACCAATTGCTCCGATACTTCGTTCGCCAAGCGGTTTCGGCTGTCGAACATGGTTCGCAGCATGCCTTCGATCTTCAGTTCGGGATTCAGAGATTTACGAATTCGCTCGATCGTATCCAGCAAGGCGGAGAGACCTTCGAGAGCGTAGTATTCGCACTGAATCGGAATGACGACCCGATCCGCGGCGCTCATGGCATTGACCGTCAGCATGTTCAACGAGGGCGGACAATCCACGATGATGTAGTCGTAGCGCGCGCGAATCGGCCACAGGGCTTTGCGCAGTCGCAGCCGACCATCGGGCAGGTCGATCAGATCCACTTCTGCCGCCGTAAGACCGGAGTTGGCCGGCAACAAATCGAGTCTCGAATCGGGCCGGGTTTCGATGCAGGAAGCAAGCTCGGCCCCACCGCACAGCACGGAGTAGGTGCCGTAAGCCAGGGCGTACTTGTCGACACCCGATCCCATGGTCGCATTGCCTTGCGGATCCATGTCGACGAGCAGAACGCGCCGATTGAGAACCGCCAGTGCAGCGGAGAGATTCACGGATGTCGTTGTTTTACCGACGCCTCCCTTCTGGTTGGCGACGGCGATGATCTTGCCCACCGGAACTGGACTCACTCTGTTGTCGGGAAGTCGATGATGTGGACGTGACGCTCCGCATCGAGGCCAGGCACATGAATTTGCAGTATCTGGCCATCACCGAGTTCTTCCGGCCGCCGCGACTGGCACCGCCCCTTCATCACGATTATTCGACCACCAGGGACACAGTGACCACCGGCTGCGCGAACAAACTCCGCTGTCGACGCGAAGGCCCTCGAGATAACGGTGTCGTATCGTTGCCCCGGTTGGTAGTGTTCCACGCGAGTGTGCTCAACGGCAACCGCCGACAGCCCCAACTCGGCGCGGACCTGGACCAGAAATCGGGCGCGCTTGGCGCTGGAGTCCAGCAGCACGACACGACACTCCGGCAACGCTACGGCCAGCGGAATTCCGGGCAGTCCCGCCCCGCTGCCCACATCGAGAATACGTTTGCCCCGTATGTGCGGAAGCACGGCGAGGCTGTCCAAAATATGGCGTGGCACACCTTCCGCAGGATCGGGAACCGCCGTCAGATTGAAAACCCGGTTCCAGCGTTCCAGCAAGTCCAAATAACGCTGCAGCTTGGCGGCGGCGCCGTCGGGCAGCTGCACCCCGAGCTGCCGGCACCCGGAGACAATGCACTCTTGCACGCTCGCACGTCGCGCAGATTCGGTCACGCCGAATCAGACGAATAGCGCGCGCAGTGCCCAGGTGCTAGCCCAAACATCTCACGTGGGGCACCACCCCACTACGGCCATTGCTCACGATTTGTAAGGTCATGGACAGGTTTAACGCTCTTGGCGCGCGGAACTCCTGCGCCGCTAAAGCAAATCCTCCACCGCAGCACGCTCCTCGCGCAGTTCCTGCTCGGTTGCCCGCATTCGCTCGCGACTGAAATCGTCGATTTCGAGGCCCTGCACGATTTCGTAGCTACCCTCTTTGCAGACGCACGGATAGGAATAAATGATTCCCTGTTCGACGCCGTAGCTGCCGTCCGACGGGATCGACATGCTGACCCAGTCGCCCTCGGGGGTTCCGAGGGTCCAAGTGCGCATGTGGTCGATCGCCGCCGATGCTGCCGAGGCCGCCGACGAGGCACCCCGCGCCTTGATCACGGCCGCACCACGCTGCTGCACCTCGGGAATGAAGGTATCTCGATACCATGCCTGATCCACGAGTTCCTTCGCCGGTTTCCCGTCCACGGTACAGTGGGCGATGTCCGGGTACTGCGTCGCGGAATGGTTGCCCCAGATGATCATCCTGCGTATCTGGTTGTAATGCACTCCGGTCTTCTCGGAAAGCTGACTCAGGGCGCGATTGTGGTCCAGGCGGGTCATGGCCGTGAACTGCCCAGCGTCCAGATCCGGTGCATTCGCCGAGGCGATCAGCGCATTCGTGTTGGCCGGATTGCCGACCACGAGCACGCGCACGTCGCGCGCCGCGTGATCGTTGATCGCCCTGCCCTGCGGACCAAAGATGGCGCCGTTGGCGCTGAGCAGATCCTTGCGCTCCATCCCTGGGCCGCGAGGACGGGCACCAACCAGCATCGCGTAATTGACGTCCTTGAATCCGTCATCGAGATGGGAAGTCGCTTTGACGCCGGACAACAGCGGGAAAGCACAGTCGTTGAGCTCCATTACGACGCCCTTTAGCGCATCCATCGCGGGCTCGATCTCGATCAGGTGCAGAACAACCGGCTGCTCTGGGCCAAGCATGTCCCCGCCGGCAATACGGAAAGCCATCGCGTAGCCGATGTTTCCCGCGGCACCGGTGATTGCAACGCGTACAGGTTCTTTCATGGTGAACTCCTAAATTGAGGGTGCAGTCCCAAGAAACGCTCTTCCATTTCGGTCGTCGTCGCACCGCCGGTGGCGGTCGGGGAATTGGCGGGGTGTCCGCCCCGAAATAGTCTCGCCGCCGCACATGATTGTCGACCAAGGCGGACGAAATAGGCGCGAGAGGGACAGGACACCCCGTGGCATACGGCCCGCGCCCGATATGGTGCGCCGCCGCGGCCCATGCCTAATCCTGCACGAAAGCCCATGCATTGCAAGTGCGCCGGGCGTTGGGGCAGGAAATTGGGCCCCGGACCGTGGACTCACGAAGCAGCCGTCCCGATGTCATGTGTGAATTAGACGTGAGCACGGCTACGGCGCGCCCGCCCGGGTCGCTCGATCCCAGCATAGTCGACGATGCTCGCCGCGATCTCTTCGATGGATTTCAACGCTGTCGAGAGATACGGGACGCCGAGTCGACGGAAAAGGGCTTCCGCCTGGCGAATCTCGAAGTCACATTGAGCGAATGACGCGTAGCGGCTATCCGGCAGCCGCTCGTGCCGAATCTGCTGCAGACGGGTCGGCAAGGTCGTCAAGCCGAACAATTTGTCTCGGTAGATTCTCAACGACGCCGGCAGCCGAGGTGTCTCCAGATCGTCGTCGGTCAAGGGAAAATTTGCCGCACGGACGCCATAGTGGAGACTCAAATACAAGCAGGTGGGCGTTTTCCCAGTGCGCGATATGCCGATGAGAATGATGTCGGCATCATCAAGATTGCGCGTCGTGGTGCCGTCGTCGTGGTGGAGCGTGAAGTCCACCGCCTCGATGCGCGACGAGTACTGCAAGGCATCGGTCATTCCGTGGCTCCGACCGGTCGCGCTGGACGCAGCGAGGCCAAGTTCTTGCTCGAGCACGGAGATGTAGGTTCCAAAGAAATCCAGAAAGAATCCGTTGCTGCGACGGACGATTTCTCGCAGTTCCGGCTTGACCAAGGTGCTGAATACCACGGGGCGGGTGCAATCGTACTCTGCGGTATCGTCGATGATCCGACGGGCCGCGTTGGCGCGCTCGACGGTGTCGACAAACCGAAGCGAGTGGTGCGCAAAAGGCGGCTGCTCGAATTGCGTCAGAAGACTGTGACCGAGCGTTTCGGCGGTGATGCCGGTACCGTCCGACACGAAGAACGCGGTGCGTTTCGGAAGGTTCTTGTCTGCCATCGGGTGTGTGGTCGAACTGCCTCATTCGGACGAACGAGTGTCTCGCAGAGAGCCCTCAATGGAAAGGGGCGCCGAAGCGCCCCTTGATGTGCGTTCGATTACTTCGTTGAAGTGAATTCCGGATAGGCCTCCATTCCGCACTCGGCGAGATCCACACCCTCGTATTCCTCCTCTTCGGTCACCCGAATTCCCATGGTGGCCTTGAGCGCGGCCCACACCAAGATACTGGCGGCAAAAACGAAACCCAGGATGGTTAGGGCCCCGATCAGCTGCGCGGACAGGGTCGCATCGGGGTTCGACAGCACGACGGCTATGAGCCCCCAGATACCGACCACACCATGGACGGATATGGCACCAACCGGATCATCCACACGGAGCTTGTCCAGGCCGACGATTGCCAGAACCACCAGTGCACCGCCGAGCGCGCCGATCAAGGTCGCCAGGCCGGGGCTCGGCGTCAGTGGTTCCGCGGTGATGGCCACCAGACCGGCGAGCGCGCCGTTTAGGGCCATGGTCAGGTCGGCTTTTCCGAACAGGAGCCGTGCGGTAATGATCGCCGCGATGACGCCGCCGGCAGCCGCCATATTCGTGTTAACGAATACTTGGGCAACCGCATTCGCTTCGCTCACATCGGAAATTTTCAGCTCGGAACCGCCATTGAACCCGAACCAGCCCAACCAAAGGATGAACGTGCCCAAGGTGGCCATGGGAAGGTTCGCGCCCGGGATAGGGCTAATCTCGCCGTTCTTGCCGTACTTACCCTTTCTCGGTCCGAGCAATAACACGCCAGCCAAAGCTGCGGTAGCGCCGCACAGATGCACCACACCGGACCCGGCGAAATCCAGGAAACCAAGTTGGTCCAGAAAACCGCCGCCCCACTTCCAGTAACCCTGTAAGGGATAGATGAAGCCCGTCAGCACGACAGCGAAAGCCAGGAACGCCCAAAGCTTCATGCGCTCTGCGACGGCTCCGGACACGATCGACATGGCGGTTGCCACGAACACGACTTGGAAAAAGAAGTCGGCCATGTTCGAGTACACGGGTGCGCCGTCACCGCCGGCGATGACCGCCTCGGCGGTGTTGTCTGCCCCCAGGAGGAACGATACTCCGGGCCAGAAGCCATTAACGCCTTCGCTCGGATACATGATGTTGTAGCCCACCAGCATGTACATCACACACGCAACGGCAAACAAGGAGATGTTCTTGGTCAGAATTTCGGTCGTGTTCTTAGCACGCACCAAGCCCGCCTCGAGCATCGCAAATCCGGCCGCCATCCACATGACGAAGGCGCCCGAAATGAGGAGATAAAACGTATCCAGGGCATAAGTCAGTTCTTTGATTGCTTCCACGTCTCAACCTCGCGCTGTTTCTTCAAATGTATAAATTCGGCTGTCACTCAAAGCGCGGCCATTCCGCTCTCACCGGTGCGAATTCGGATTACCTGACCGAGGTCGTAGACGAATATCTTGCCGTCACCAATCTTGCCCGTACCGGCGGCTTTGGTGATGGCCTCGATGACCCGATCCTCCAAGTCCGCCGGAACGGCGATCTCTAGCTTCACTTTCGGCAGAAAGTCCACAATGTATTCGGCTCCGCGGTACAGTTCCGTATGCCCTTTCTGGCGTCCGAACCCCTTCACTTCCGTGACAGTGACGCCCTGTACACCAATTTCCGATAGGGCCTCACGCACGTCATCGAGCTTGAATGGCTTGATAACAGCGCTGATGAATTTCATGGGTTGCTCCCGTTCTCAAATTGCCCTCGCGCCACCACGGGCGGGGCTCACCTAATTCGTCATCTGGTCCCTTAGCAGCGGCTGTGCCATGAATGGTTTTTTGTTTCTTTACAGACCGTTATGAAAAATTTCGGTTATCGTAGACTTGCGCTCACGCACCACCCGAATGCACCACATCGGGGCGCGCACTGATCTGGTGCGCGCAGGCCGTGCGGGCCACTCGATGGCGGGTTACACTGCACAATGAAGAAAATCGGAGGTACGAATGGATCCCAAGGCTCTGGACGACCTGTCACGCCGCTTGGCAGATGCGCTGCCGCCCGGCATTCGCCGGGTGCAGGAGGATATGGAAAAAACATTCAGCGCGGTGCTGCAAAGCGCGTTTGCTCGGATGAAGCTCGTGACCCGCGAAGAGTTCGACGTCCAATCGGGCGTCCTCGCTCGCACGCGAGCGAAGCTGGAGCAACTGGAAAAGCGTGTTGCGGATCTCGAGCAGCGGTTGGAACCGCCGCCCGACACAAAAAACGCCGATCATTCCCAAGTTTGATGCCCGATTCCGATTTCCCGGGGGCTTCTCTGCCCTCGTAGGCCAGGAGAAGCCGTGCGGACGTGGACCCCGCCAGGCGCGCTTGTAGGGGCCACGCTCTAGCCCGGATACTTCATCAGGGACCCCGGATGCTGGCGGAATTCGCAGCCATCCTGGCGCCGCTCTGGGCGAGGCGAGGGGCGGTGATCCAGTGAATCATCGCGCCTCACCGAGCGGGCGCTTGCCTTTTCATGCAAGCGCCCTGGACGAAAGTTGTAGCCGTAGCTGCAACTTGAGTGAAGAGCAAGTAAGGGCGAGCGAGAAACCGCCAGGGCCGGGGTAGGGCTTTGGCGGCGGTACACTTTGTACGCCACAACTGAGCCGCTAAACTGGACATAAACTATTACCGATCAAACACCTACGAGCTAGCCGAAGGCCGC
>JBFGYN010000209.1:0-7149 GCA_041587415.1 Candidatus Competibacterales bacterium
CTGTTCCCAGGCAGCAGGACGATAGCCTTTTCCACTCCGAAATCCCGGACAGACAGCTCCACTAGTTTGTCGAGGGCACCGTCCGGATCTCCATATCCGATGAGCAGCTTGCTCAGCGCTTGAACGGCTTTCAGCCTGGTCAGCTGCTCCTGTAGTTCATGAAGATTGCCGTAGTATTTTCTCTCAGCGTCGCCCAAGCGCTTGCGCAACGCTTCAGCATCCAGTTGCTGCAGCTCACTTTGGTCCATGGTCTTGCTTCAACATGGGCAGACGGCTGGTCCGCTTTTTTTTCAACCGCATTAGTGGAAGACGGCCAAAGTCGCCGTAAAATTGTGAAAGAAATTTCTCCCGTCGACGGGAGAAATTTCACCAAAGGAAAACGTGCCCATCCAAGGCAGTGACTCATCGAACACTCCCTGGACCATCTGTACGCCCTTCAAAACATCTTGACCGATCATAAGCTTACCGCGGCCGGCGCACTCGAATTGACATACCATTCTGGCGTCTGCCGGAATATCGTTCAACGAGCGTTTAATCCTATCTGCCGCGTGGGCGGCGGACTCGAGCACCCCATTGTAATCGCGGCGCATGAATTGGATCTCGGTGCCCTCGGGGACTTCCGTAGGAACAGTGCAGGCATTGGTCTCGAAATCAATTCCATGTATTGCGCGCAGGACGAAAGGAGTTCGTCAGCGATATTTCGACCGATGATCCCCTCGAACGTGGCTCCACACATCGGTAGGTCGCCAAGGATTTCCGTGACACCCTCCAAAACATCCTCTTGTTCATAACCGATCGTGGAGAAGACAAAGATGAAGTCGGCGCCATCTGGGCCAAGTTCGTCCCTTACCGCCGTTGCTGCAGATGCCGCTGCCTCGTATCCTTCAACTTTGTTGCTGTTTCCAATAGCAATATTGGCATCCATGGGGACCTCCCAATAGTAAACACCGGCGGGCGCGCCTCAGACCCAATCTCAGCGACAGTTTCCCTTGCCCGCATCTGCTCACCGGGCTCCTGGATGAGAGTGCGTTTGTGGTGGTTCCGAGCGCGCGCTTGGATAGAGAAGCATAGCCGTAGCTATGGTTTGAAGGAAAGGGCGTGCTCGGAGCCGTCACAAACGTGCTATCGACGGGAAAGCGATGCAGGGCTAGCCTGGGGTAGACAAAGCGGGGTTGCGCAATGAACACGCTCATCATCGGTGCGGGGGTCACGGGTTGCTTCACTGCCGCACGTTTGATGCAAAAAGGGGTAAACGTCTCGGTTCTGGCGCGGGGCGACAAGGCCGCTCGATTGGAGCGCGACGGCCTTCGAATGCACGACGGCATGACCAACGAGAATGTGACTGTCCACCTCAACATCGTCCGTGCGCCGGTTGCGCAGGCATTCGACGTTGCGATGGTCTGCGTTCAAGCAATGCAACGGCCGTCACTCACGCCGCTTCTGTGCGACCTGCCCAGACGTCCCGCGATCTGGTACCTCGGCAACACCACCCAGGGCTACGGCGCTGCCACCGAGCAACTCGGACGCGACCGCGTCCTCGGTGGCTTTCCAGGGGTTGGCGGCACCTGGCAGGATGCGGTGCTGGTCTACGCAGACCGCGAGAAGCCCGGTGACAAGCCCTTCGACCGCCTCATCATTGGGGAGGCGCACCCCGACGCGGCGACGGCCGCCGATGCCGTTCAGAACCACTTGCAAAGGGTCGGCATGAACATCGAGCGATTCGTGCCCATCATGGCCTGGCACTGGAGTCACATCGCCATGATCCTCCCCCTGGCCGGGGCCATGTACCACCACGACCAGGACCTTGACGCGCTGGCTGCTGATCGTGCCCTGCTGAAAGCGACCATGCGGGCCACCGCCCAGGGCTTCGCGGCGATCCGACTGGCCGGCTATCCTATCCTGCCCCGAGGCCTGAACGTGATGCGATGGATCCCAGCCGCGCTGGGTGCGCGGAGGATCGCGGCATTGCTGGAGAGCAAGTTCGGGCGCATCGCGCTGGCCGCCCACGCCGCCACCGCGCGCGACGAGATGCATGGTTTCGCCACCGACCTTCTGGCACTCGCCGGGGAGAACGCGGGGGCAGATCTTCGCGAGGTGCTTGGCTCGATTTGAGGCGCGTCAGCCGGCCTTCCCAGCCGAGCGAAGTGGGCTCAGGGTGGTTTTGCAAAGCTTTCCGTAAGGGTCGTGTCCTACCCGACGAGCTGGCGGGTCCGTGAAATTCTCGACGCCTCCCCTGCCCGGTACTTCTCTCCGGAGCTGGAAATAACGTTGCGGCAGGAATATCCAATTCGTCTGCCGCGGGAACTGATGGGGTACGGTCCTGCGTACCGGATCCAGGCAGTCGGCGCCTGATCCTGCGTACTTCTATCCGGGGGGCTTGTCGGCTGTTTCCGGCGCTGGAGCTCCGGCACATTCATTGAAGATCCGCTTATCGCAGCGGCGGCAGATGTCCGGATCGAGGCGTTTGAAAACTTCCCCGATCAGCTGCTGCTTGGACGTGAAAAAATGGTCCTCGCCGATCCAGGTGGTGTATCCGCATCGGTCGAGCATCCTTCGACCGCCATCCTTGATGCGGTATAGGTAAACGTCACCGCCCTGGGCTCGGCGCTTTTCCGTCTCGTTGTGGAGGAATTCCGCCCCGGTCAGATCGATGAAATTCATTCCTTCGGCCAAGACCGCGAGATGCTTCTGCCCGGGATTCCGTTTTTCGAAATTCCGCAGGGTCTCGGCCACGTGACTCACCGCACCGAAGAATAGCGACCCGTCGACACGAACGAACTTGAGCTGCGGACATTCGGGCAAATCCGCGTTCGTTGTGAACCGGCGCTTGGGTTCCAACGGGTCGGGCCTACGCGCGTGGACCTGGGGTCTGGACGTACGGTTCAGGTAAAGGATCAGTGACAGCATCACCCCCGCGAAAATCGCAAAATCCAGCTCCAGGAACACAGCACCCAGAAAAGTGGCGAGCAGAACCGAGGATTCCGATTTGCCACTCCTAAAAATATGCTTGATGTGCTGTACGTCGATCAGCCTCCAGGCAACCAGAAACAAGATCCCCGCCATCGCAGCATTCGGAAGGTAGGCCGCAAGCGGCGCGACAACGAGGGTTACGATCATGAGGAATAGACCCGCCATCACCGCCGCCAGGGGTGTCCTGGCTCCGGCCTGAAAATTCATCGCGCTTCGATTGAATGAACCGGTCGCCACGTAGCCCGAGAAGAAGCTGCCCGCGATGTTCGAAAGTCCCTGACCGATGAATTCTTGATTGCCGTTGATGTGCTGACCGCTCTTCATGGCCAGTGAGCGTCCGATGGACACGGCCTCGGTCAAGGCGAACAGGGTTACCGCCAACGAGGCTGGGGCCAGCTTGCGCATGGTTTCGAAAGAGAAATCCGGGGACGAAAGCGGTGGTAGAGTCGAGGCCAGCGCACCGACGGTCTGAATTCCGGTCTTCCCTGCGCCGAACACCCAATTCATGAACAGCGCCAGAAGCGCACCGAAAATCATGGCCACGACCAAGTAGGGCGCCTTGGGCCGCCAAAGCTTGACGCCGATCCCGCAGATCAGAGTGCCTGCGCTGACGGCCGTCACATATGGATTGATGCCGTCGAGATGGGCAATGAAACGACCGAGAATGTCGTGAACGTGGCCGCCGGTGTCCATCGCCACGCCAAAGAAATTTTTCAGTTGTTTCGAGGCGATGAGCACGGCGGCTCCGGCCGTGAAGCCGACGAGGACAGAATGGGAAATGAAATTCACGAGCGCACCAAGACGCGCGAGGCCGAGTGCCAACTGCGTGATGCCCACCATAATCGTCAAGGTCAGCGCCAGCTTCACGTACTCCTGGCTCCCCGGCTCCGCAAACTGCGACAACGCGGAGAACATCACGACGGAAGCCGCCGTTGTCGGCCCCGAAACCAAGTGCCAGGACGAGCCGAACAGGGCGGCGACGATGGCTGGAATCATCCCAGCATAGAGGCCGTACTCGGGCGGCATACCGGCGATGGTCGCAAAAGCCACGCCCTGGGGAAGCACCACGATCGCACCGCTGAGTCCGGCCCAGAAGTCGGCCTTGGTGGACTCCCGATCGACTCTGGGCCACCAGACCAGGAATGGCATGAGCTTGGATAGCCATATCGGGCAACTTATGCCGACGCCTCCTAATGTCTTCGCCATGTGATCCACCGAAATGGAGAAAAAAGGCCGAATCCCTGGTGCCCAACCGGCGCGGATCGGGTAGGCGTTTCACGGGTCTATCGTGCTTTCGACGCGGGTGCTTTCGACGCGCCCCTCAGGGCCCGCCCTCTTCGTCTTTGGCTCGCTCCCACAATGCGTCCAATTCGTCCAGATGCGCGGCCCGCGGTTCCCGCCCCTCCGAGTGGAGGATGGTCTCGATGCGGCGAAATCGCCGCTCGAATTTTCGGTTTGCACGACGCAGGGCTTGCTCGGGATCGACATTCAGGTGTCGCGCCGCATTGACGCACGCGAACAATAGATCACCCAATTCGGATTCGAGTCTGGATGGATCGGCGCCTGCCGCCAGTTCCTCGAGCAGTTCGCCGGTCTCTTCGGTGATCTTGTCGAACACCGGTTCGGGTGTCGGCCAATCGAATCCGACCCGCGACGCCTTGCGTTGAAGTTTCAGGGCGCGCGTGAGCGCCGGAAAGTTCAAACCAACACCATCCAGCGCGCTCGTCGCCTCTCCGTCGCGAGCGCCTTTCTCGTCGGCTTTGATGCGCTCCCACGCTTCGGACTGCTCGGCGGAATTCGCAAATTGGTCGTCACCGAACACGTGTGGGTGCCGTCGAATCATCTTGCTGGTGATGTCATGGACCACATCACGAAACTCGAACCGCCCCTGTTCGTGTGCGAGCTGTGAGTAAAAGACCACTTGGAACAGCAGATCGCCGAGCTCGCCGCGCAACTCGGAGTAGGCCTCTCGTTCGATCACGTCGGCGACCTCGTAGGCCTCCTCCAGCGTGTGCGGGACGATGGTCTCAAATTGCTGCTCCCTGTCCCAGGGGCATCCTTCCACCGGATCCCGGAGCTTGGCCATGACGTTCAGTAGGTCGGCGATGTCGTGCATAAAATCGTGTCCGTATCAGCGGCCCGGCAGGGATATTCCGGTTATCTTCTTGAACAGCGAAACCGCATACGAGTCCGTCATTCCCGAGACAAAATCCGTGACGCCCAGCAGGCGGGAATATGGGTCCGGCTCGCGATGTCCTTTTCGCTCGAGAAACTGATCGGGCACGAGATTGACCAGCATTTTGCTTCTAGCGCTCGCATCATCGCCTCTGCGAGACACTTCTTCGACAGCCCCACCGAACGCTTCCAGAAGCCCGCCCAGAACCTCGAACCCGGCAGCGGCAATTTCGACGACGTTGTTCGAGTAATACAAATGCTGAAGGGCCGTCGCCTTGCAGGCTTCGAGAGCATCGGCAGCAGGAAGCTGCTGCAGCAGATCCTTCGGAAAGCCGACGTCCAAGAGTGTGTCGTCGTGGTCCATGAAGCAGCGAAATACCTGATCGACGGCAGAATTGATGCTCCGTGCTCGAAGGTACTCGATCCGTTGCCGCTCACATGAAATGCCCTTTAAACGCGTCCAGACCCGATCGTCCGCACCGACCACCGCGCCCAGGAGATCGCGGACCGCAGCGTAGCTGAGGTGTCCGAGCCGGTAGCCGTCTTCGATGTCGATAATGTGATAGCAGATGTCATCAGCGGCTTCCAAGAGCCAAGCCAGTGGATGCCGATACCAAGCGTCGTGCTCGGGCGACAGGCGAACCATCCCGAGAATGTCGGTTGCCTCTCGAAACAACGGCAGGTCCTGCTGCACGACGCCAAATTTCTTGAAAGCAATACTGGGCGCCGGTAGATCGTCCACAAGTGATGCGCGGGGATATTTCGTGAAAGTGCCCAGGGTGGCACAAGTCAGTTGCATTCCACCGGCATTGTCCGGATTCTGTAGACGGCAGAGCACTCTAAAACCTTGGGCATTGCCTTCGAATGCCAGAAAATCCTCACGCTGCGAATCGTTCAACGGTTCCAGCAATGCAGCGGCGAGGTCTGATGTCTGGAACCACTCGCGTATCGCGTCCTCGCCCGCATGACCGAATGGCGGATTGCCGATATCGTGCGCAAGGCAGGCGGCGGCCACCACGGCGCCCACGTCGGCTGCGACGATATTGTGCTCATTCAACCCGTGACGCTGGACGATTCCCTCACCCACCAGTGTCCCGAGGGTCCGGCCTACGCTGGACACCTCCAGGCTGTGGGTAAGACGTGTGCGAATGTAGTCGTTTTCGGAAAGGGGAAACACTTGCGTCTTGTCCTGCATCCTTCGGAAGGCGGAGGAGAAGACGATTCGGTCGAAGTCCCGCTGGAAATCGGTGCGAGCGTCGGAATCCGCGGGAGCCGAGTTTGATCCGAGTCTCCGGCGACTAAGCAAATTGATCCAGTCCATGAGCGGGGAATAGCTCCCGTGTGTGGCTGAGGCTACGATAATGAATGCCCAGATAGATTCCATCCACGGAATACCGGGCGGCGGACATTGCAGACGGTGTTGCCAGTTTCCTTGGTGAATCAAAAAGTTGCCGTTTTGATTCCAGCCACACCGTCATCTGCTGCGTGGTAACACCGATGTGATCGGAGTTTCACTGACGGCGCCATTATAGAGATGAAACGGGAAACGGTTAACGTGAGCAACGAGCGCAATCATCTGCATTCCTTCGACATGCCGGTCCGCTGGGGCGACATGGACGCACTGGGTCACGTCAACAACGCGACCTACTTTCGATATTTCGAACAGGCGCGAATCGCCTGGTTGGAGAGCGTCGGCGAGTCGGGCGGTCTTTTGGGCGCGGATACCGGGCCCTTGATCGTCAACGCCTTCTGCACCTATCACCGCGCCATCGTGTACCCGGTAGACCTCAGCATCGACGTCTTCGGCGGTCCTGCTGGCCGCAGCAGTTTCGAGTCCTACTACGAAATTCGAGTGAAGGGGGACGAAGGCAGTCCCAGCGCAACGGGGTCGTGCAAGGTCGTGTGGGTCGATTACCGTGCCGCGCGTAGCACGCCCATTCCCGACGGCGTCCGCAGGCTGCTCCCGCAAGTACCCAACGGCCGCAACCCTACAGATTCCGACAC
>JBFGYN010000210.1:0-7093 GCA_041587415.1 Candidatus Competibacterales bacterium
CTCGCCTGATCGATCTGTCCGGGCCGCCGCATCCTCGCCACGGGGCTGGGGCGGCCCGGTCGGGTCGTCGTGCGGCGTTCGGTTGCGTTGTGTGGCACCTTGGAAGCACGGGGGCGGGGGATCCTCGTCGCGGAAGGCGGGGGATGTCGGGGGTCAACGCGGCGAGGCTGTAATCACCGAGCACGTCCTCGAGATTGGCACTCGCCGCCTTCTCGCGTCGCGCCGTCGAGCGCCGCTTGGTGGGGGTCACCTCCGCTACGTAGCGCTCCAGAGCCTTCTTGACCAGGATGCGCTCGGATGCGGCGCGATCGATATACACCCCGCGCACCATCTCGTCCTCGGTGCGCCGCGCCCAGTCTTTCGCGTCGCGTTTGGTCCGGAACGTCTTGATGACGCTCGGCCAGCCGCGCTTGCGGATGACGGCCTTCCAGGTTGCTGAAGGAGTCTTGTGAATCGTCGCCACTGCACGCTCCGGAACGCAGGTGTTCCGGAAGTGTACCGAGTGACACGCGGACTAAAAGGGGAAAATCTGCAAGGTGCTGTTTTGATTGGTGGCCAGGGGCGGAATCGAACCACCGACACGAGGATTTTCAGTCCACTGCTCTACCGACTGAGCTACCTGGCCGCTTGCGAGTCGCGTATTAAAGCCGTGAGCGGGCTACAGAGTCAAGATCAGGCGGTATCCGGGGGAACGTAGCCCTCGGGTTTGGAGGACCCCTCGCCGAAGAAGAACTGCTCCATCTGCTCCTCCAGGAACTTGCGTGCCTTGGGATCGACCGGCGTCAGGCGGTATTCGTTGATGAGCATAGTCTGATGCTTCAGCCACATTTGCCAGGCCTCTTTCGAGACGTTCTGGTAGACGCGCACACCCAAATCACCTGGATAGGTGGGGCGATCGAGACCTTCCGCTTCTCGTCCCAACTTCACACAATTCACCATCCGCGCCATGGGAGTACCTCTACTCTCTTTGGTCCAACTCGTTCAGAAGGCGCCCCACCGGCGCGGCGAATCCCCGTGCGGTAGAGTCGCCGGAGTTATACCAGACGCGACCCTGCCCTTCCATGATGTGATCAGACGTACCGGTGGCACGCATGGGTACCGGTCGGATGTCCAGATGGAAATGACTGAACGTGTGCCGAAGCATATCCCAGCTAGGTTCCGCTTCGGCGACAACGCCCAATGCGTCCTGGACCCAGGTGGCAGGATCGGTCTCGACGTCACATTCGGGAAAGCTCCACAAACCGCCCCAAATGCCGGCCGGTGGGCGACGTTCGAGCAGTACTCGGCCGACGCGATCCCTGAGCATGATCATTTGAACGGATCGAACCGGCTTCTCGCGCTTGGGCTTTCGGCTGGGCAGTTGAGCGGTACGCTGCTTGCGGCGGGCGAGGCAATCGTCGGCGACAGGACAGATGCCACACGCGGGCTGGGCCCGGACACACACGGTGGCACCGAGATCCATGATGGCCTGGGTGTATTCGTCCACTCGCTCGACGGGCGTCAGCTTCTCCGCAAGAGACCACAAGCGATTGGAGACGGCCCGTTCTCCCGGCCAGCCATCGATTCCCAGATGGCGGCAGAGCACGCGCTTGACGTTTCCGTCGAGTATGACCTGTCGCTGCCCCGTGGACAGTGCCAATACGGCGCCCGCCGTGGACCGTCCAACGCCCGGCAGAGACGTGAGGTGATCCATGTCCAACGGAAACTCGCCATCGAAGCGGTCCACGATGTCGTTCGCGGCGCGGTGAAGATTGCGCGCCCGAGCGTAATACCCGAGTCCAGACCAAAGATGAAGCACGTCGTCGATCGGCGCGGCCGCCAAGCTTTGCAGCGTGGGGAAGCGCGCCATGAAACGCTCGAAGTAGGGTATGACCGTGGCAACCTGTGTCTGCTGCAGCATGACTTCCGATACCCACACACGGTAAGGGCTCGGTCCCCGCTGCCACGGTAGGTCCTTTCGGCCGCTCCGCTCGAACCATCGGAGCAGCCGGTCCGCGAACGCTACGCCGCTTATTGAAACAGCCCCTTGAGCTTGTCCTGAACTTGCTCGCCGACCTGCTCCTTCAGTCCGCCCTCGAGCTTTTTCCCGATTTCCTCCTCCACTTTCTTCTGGATTTCCTCCTTCGCCTTCTGTTTTGCGCCCTCGGCCAACGCCGCCTGCAAGTCTGGCGCGTACTTGGGGTCGCTAAAGGTCCCCGTCACCCGCACGGGTATGGGAATTCCTTTCAGCTCTGCAAGGCCCTTACCGCCCTGCCCCTCCAGCGACCCGACGATAACGGTCTTCACGAGATAATCGATCGACTCCGCCGGCAAATTAACGGTTCCCTCGCCGTTGACTCTCAAGAGTGGCGATTTGAGCGACAGGTCATTGTTGCTGACGACCCCATTCTTGATGACCCCGCTTCCGGACAGTTCGGCGAAGTCGGTTTGTTGTGGTCCCGTGGCGCTAGCGGGCTGTCCCTGAAGCCGAGCCTTCGCATCGCGGATGATCTGGGCGACATTGACGCCCTTGATAGCACCATCTTCGAAAGTAAGGGAAAAATTTCCGTTCAATGTTCGAACGATGCTGCCGACATCCGCACCAACGGCATTGACGTTGGCGCTGACGTTGCCCGTTCCGGAAAGAAGGTCCCTACCGGAGACGTCCTTGACGAGCGACTCCGCCTGTATTCCCTGAAATTGTTTTTGCGCTTGGAGTTTCGGCTGGTCCGTCCGTGCATCGACAACTGCCTTGACGCTGCCCGAACCATCGTAAAGTTTCATGCGCATGGGATCGAGTTGGATGAGGCCATCCTGCGCTTTGATCTGCACAATGACATCATTCATACGGAGATTCTGAACTTTCACGGAACCGAGCGTCGCGCGCCCGTCCAGCTTCAGCGCGCGAAGGACGTCCAACGGAAGCTCGGCACCCCCGGTCTGCGCAGGAGCCGCCGAGGATTCGGATGCCTCGCCGGCGACGGGAGCGGCCGGTGCAGCCGCCGCTTCGTCAGCAGGGGGCGGCAGGTAGCGGTCCAGGTCGATGGTGTCGATCCGGTAATCGAACTGATAACCGGGGTCATTGAAATCCCTTACGGAAAAGCTGCCCTCGAAGCTGGTGTCGTCGAGTTTCAGATTCATTGGTTCCAGGGACAACGCGTTCGCGTTGCCGCGTAGTCCTGTGGACATTGCAAGTTGCGTCAGCACGCCGAGATCCTGGGTTGCTGGCGCCTCCAGGCCGAGCTTCTCCATGAGTTCACGCGGGTTGAACGGCTCGACCGTGATCTCGCCCTTGTAGGCAAGGGCATCCAGAATGTTTTCGCCGCTGACGTTTCCGGAAAGGGCGAGATCGGCCGCTCGAAGCGCCAGATTCGAGAGAGCTGCGGTCTGTGCGGCTAAATCCGCGTCGACATCGAACGTCGCCTGGCCCTCAGTCGTGCCGCCGGGAAGTGCCTCACCGTCCATCTTGAATCCAATGCGTGCACTGTTGAACGAATACTGTTGGTCACCCACATTGGCGTTCAGAGCACCGGTCAATTCAGCCGTTCCAGTCCATTGGCCGTTCGGATCAACGCCCGCAACCGTAAGGAGCACCACATCGGATTTGAAAACTTGCTTCGCGAGGTCAGCATCCAGGTCCAACTTGAGCTCGGCGGTCAGCTCGCCCACCGGCAAATCTGGACCCGAGGCCTCCAGACTGAGCGCCCCACCCTCAAAGCGTGCTCGTCGAGCGTCGGGATCAGCAACCACCCGACCGCTAATGTCGAAACGACCCTCCGCCTTTGGGGTTTCGCTGCTGACCACGAAGCCCCCGGTGACGGTAATGGGTTCACCGGGTGCGACGGCACCGGTCTCGAGATTCAAATCCTTGACAGTGATCTGCGCGCCGGTGGTCCGATCCACCCAGCGAAGTTTTGCATCCTGAAGCGCCACACCGTTGATGGTGAATGCTGCCACGGCTGTCCCGGGGCCCTCCGTGTCGGTGGGCGGCTCGCCGCCAGCGCTGGGTGACACCTCGCCCGCGTCGGGGCCGCCGGTCAAATCCTCCCAGTTTCCGACGCCCTCTGCGTTTCTCTCCAGGTTTAGGCGCAAACCTTCCAAGAGCACGGTGTCGGCCTCAACTCGGCGCTGCAGCAGCGGCAGGAGCTTGACGCGAACGCTGACTGCTTTGACCGATGCGAAAGGCTCTTTGCCGAATTCAGGCGCATTGCTCAAGCGCGTCGGACCTATGTCGAGGCCGAGCCAAGGAAAGACGCTCAGCTTGAGGTCCCCCTCAATTGTGAGCTCACGCCCGGTCGCATCCTGAACCTGCCGCACGATCTGCGGCTTGTAGTCGTTCGGATCGATCACCATGGGAATGACGACGGCCGCGCCGACGACGAGCACAACGAGAACCAGAAATAGGACTGCAAGACCCTTGACAACCTTCATATGCAACATCCATCCATAAGGCGGCTCCTGCCGTTCAGTGAGCACCGCAACCGGAGTATACGTGCCGACTCGGTACTTGGCTCGCGTGAAGCGAGTACGGCGCTCATTCGGAGGAATCGCCAGCTCACCATGGTTTGCGCTAGACTGGAATCGTGAGGTCAATGGCACAAAAATGCGTCAGGGATGCGCACTGCGACGCGCAGATGCCCAAGGTCGCGATCCGGCTGAATAAGCGGCGAATGGCGGCGTGCCACGACCTTCCTTCCCCCTCCGTCGAACGCGGACGGCAAACTCCTGGAAAGGGCTGCATGGTTCTCCGAGCGACGGGGAGCGGCTCAGTCCAGGCGCGCGAGTTTCCTTTGGTCAAGAGGAGCATGCCGTATGAAATATTGCGTCGTTGTGACCAACCGGTCCAAAGCCCGATTCTTTTCACTGGAACCGAGTGAGATTCCCGAGCTCGAATCTGGTCCGAATCTTGTCGAGCACGCCCAAGTTGAAGATCCAGAACTCCACGAGAAAGGGCACAATCTTTGGAGCGAACGCAGTGGCAAAAACCGATCGTCGACGAGCGGCGCAAGCCACGGCTATGACGATCACCGTGCTCAGCACGAAGCCGAGTTTGAGCGTCGCTTCGTTCAATCGGTGGCAGAACGCGGCGCTCGGCTCGCAAAGCGAATTGGAGCAACGGAAGTCCTAGTGGTCGGCAACCAACGCCAGGTCCCTGCGCTCAGCGGAACGCTGGTAAATTTGTTGAGTGGCTGCGCGCGTGTCGAAGCCTACTCCAAGGACCTCGCCAAGCTAGCTCCCCATGCCTTGCACGATCATCTATCCAAAGAGGGGTTATTACCGAAGCGGCGCGGGACTGTCTAAGTAGAGCGTGGTGTACAATCAGATGGCCCCGCGCCCGGACGGGCACGGGGTCACTGAAAGCTCGCCGAAGTCTCCATCCCACCGGACCGACCTGGTTCACCAAAGGGGTAAGACTGCTGCAGGAACGGATGCCGAACTGCTGAAACCAAGTCGTTTGTCGCAGGATAATGCCCTGAAAATCGTCACTGGCCTCGATGCACTGCCAATGCTCGGTCGCTGCGGACACCTGGACTCGGCCGGCCGAAGGTACGACCATGAACAAGCGCGGCGAAACCGCCGCGGCGGACAGAGGTGTCCAATTAAGGAAGCCCTGAACGATTCCATCCAGGAATTGCCAGGGCGACACATCCCTGTGCCACACGGAAACTCTGAATTGATCAGAGTTTCCTTAAGGATCGGATGGAAGGACGGGTTGTCGCCACTCCGGAATGTGGCCTCGCCTTCCCGAAAAACGAGCTGGAGCGGGTGATGGGAATCGAACCCACGTCATGAGCTTGGGAAGCTCAGGTTCTACCATTGAACTACACCCGCGTCGGCATCCAAATATAGGGTCATGAAAGCACGATCGCAATCATTTTCATCTTGGCGGAATTCGTAACACCAAATTCGAACGCTGCCCAGCAACCGTGGTCGGGAAACTCTGGTTAATCCAGAGTTTCTTCGCCACATGCGGAGATGTTGCCGAAACCGACATAATAACATGTTGATTGCGCGAGAAAAACGGAGCCCGTGCTTTTCGATTTCCGACGCCTGGCGATTCCTGGCTCAAATTGTTGAGGGTTTCACTAGATCTTAAAGCTTTCGAGCTTCTTGCCTTTCTTGAGTGCTTCCTCGAGCCAAGTTGGCTTGCGCCCGCGGCCAGCCCACGTGAGGTTCGGATCGTCCGGATTACGGTACTTTGCTGGGGCCTTGCCTCGACTGCCACGACCTTTGGTGGGTGCCTTCATGACCTCATCCAGTGACAGACCGTATTCCTGGGCGATTTGTGCCATTTTCTTTTTCGCTTCGACTACGCGCGCTTTTTCCTTGTTCGCGATCTCTGCATTGGCTTGCTTGATCAGCTCGTTGAGTTCCTTGATTGAGAGGTTCGAAACATTGACACTGGCCATAATTGGGGTTCCTTCTGTAGTAATTTTTTGGTTTCATCAATTGGCATGGTGTTGGCAAAGACAGACGCCGATACGTTGCTCCCGGCTACAGCCACTGCCGTGAGTGCACTGCCACGGAACAAATGTTTACTCATATTAATTGGAATTTCCAGCCCTTTTTTTGAATTGATACTGCTGCCGGGTCGGTACTTCGTTAAAGCTTAAGCCCGGAACAGGGAAACGAATCAGGCAGACGCCTGGTGAAGTCCCGGTAGGGGTTTCGACAGAATCAACCAGTGTTTTCGCAGCCACCCGCGAAGAGATATGTTAGTGATCGATCAACAACGACGTACGATTCGTAGCTTCGTCAAGCGACACAGGCGCCTTAGCCAAGCGAAGAGTCGGGCCATCGAACAACTTTGGTCTCAATATGGGGTGAATTGGAGCACAGCGAATCTGGATCTGCCGGCTATATTCGGGCGACATGCCCCAGTCGTCTTGGAAATTGGTTTCGGGGCGGGTGAAAGCCTGGCCGAGATGGCGCAATGCCGATCTTACGAAGATTTCATCGGAGTGGAAGTTCACGGACCCGGAATTGGACACCTGCTCGGTGAATTGGCACAGCGGGACCTGACGAATGTTCGGGTGGCCCGCGGAGACGCAGTCGAACTGATGCGGCATTGCATCGCAGATAGATCGTTGGCACGAATTCAGCTTTTTTTCCC